>JBBRVC010000083.1:0-16643 GCA_038247205.1 Bacteroidales bacterium | reverse complement strand
GCCTTTTCAGTAAGCATGTTCAGGTCACTTGAATCAACATACCAGTTTTCGATCAGACTCAAAGTCCTGCTGAATTTGAAAGTTCCTTCGTTAAGTATCTGAGCAGATACGGTTGTATTAGTCATCAATAATGACAAAACCATTATTGCACCTGAAATGATAATTCTTCTCATAATTTGTTCCTCATAATATCCCTAAAACCAACAACTGGAAGGTTAATTTGTTTGAAATGCCCTGATTGACATTCCGTTTATTCCCATTCTATTGTAGACGGAGGTTTTGAACTTATATCAAAAACAACCCTGTTAATTCCTTTTACTTTATTTATAATTTCATTTGAAACAGCCCCAAGAAAATCATACGGCAGGTGAGACCAATCGGCTGTCATACCGTCTGTTGAGGTGACTGCCCTGAGAACAACTGCATTTTCATAAGTCCGTTCATCTCCCATCACGCCAACTGACTGTACAGGCAGAAGGATAACAGCCGCTTGCCAAACAGAATCGTAAAGTCCGTGTTTCCTTAGTCCCTCAATAAACAGATCATCAGCTTCTTTTAGCATTTCAAGTTTTTCTCTTGTCATCTTACCAAGGATCCTTATAGCAAGTCCCGGACCCGGAAAAGGATGCCGGCTAAGTATGAAGTCGGGCAAGCCGAGAGCCTTCCCAACTCTTCTCACTTCATCTTTGAAGAGGAGACGAAGAGGTTCCACTACTTTGAGGTGCATTTTTTCAGGAAGGCCACCAACATTATGGTGAGACTTAATGGTTGCTGAAGGGCCATTAACAGATACAGACTCAATGACATCAGGATATATTGTGCCCTGCGCAAGCCATTTTACATCCTTTACCTTATGAGCTTCCCTGTCGAATATTTCAATAAATGCCTTACCTATAGTTTTTCGTTTGGTTTCCGGATCGCTCACTCCTTCAAGCTGATCCAGGAAATAATCTCCTGCATCGACACCAATAACATTGAATCCCATGCCAAGGTATGAATCAAGCACTTTACTGTACTCATTCTTCCTTAATAAGCCGTTGTCGACAAAAATACATGTCAGATTCTTACCAATGGCCTTATTGAGCAGTGATGCAGCAACTGTAGAATCAACGCCACCTGAAAGGCCAAGTATTACCTTATCATTTCCAAGCTGTTTTTTTAGCGAAACAATAGCAGATTCTGCAAAGGAATCAGCTGTCCAATTTTGTGAACAGCCGCAAATGTCGACCACAAAATTCTTAAGCATCTGGGTGCCTTCAGTGGTGTGAAAGACCTCCGGATGAAACTGTATTCCCCAGGTTTCTTCATCTTTTATTGTGAATGCACCAGCTTTCACATCAACAGTTGAGCCTGTAATTCTATAATTGTCAGGAATATGAGCAATAGTATCAGCATGCGACATCCATACCTGGGTACCCTCATTAATATTTTTAAAAAGGGGATCATTACTGTTTACATAGATCAGATTTGCCCTGCCATATTCACGGCTTTTTGAAGGAAGTACCTCTCCTCCGAAATTATGCACAAGATGCTGCGCCCCATAGCACACACCAAGCAGAGGTCTGACGCCTTTTATACCGGAAAGGTCAGGCATTGGGGCATTCTTATCCCGTACAGATGCCGGACTTCCCGAAAGGATAACACCTTTTACAGTATCATCAAGGGGAGGAAAATGGTTGAAAGGATGTATTTCACAATAGACACTAATTTCCCTTATTCTTCTGGCTATCAATTGAGTATACTGAGATCCGAAATCAAGTATAAGAATTTTTTCCTGCACGCTGTTCCTTTTTAAATAATGGGGTCAAAGATAGATATTCTTTTTATAAGGTCACACAATTTTACCAACCTCATAACTCCTTCCATCAATGGCAGGGTAACTATTTGGAAATAATGTCCTGGTTTCTTCAACAAGTGGTATTATATCGCGGTAACGTGATGAGAAATGACCAATTATGAGAGCTTTTACATTTGCATTTACGGCTGTTTTTGCTGCATCAAGAGTTGTTGAATGCCCGGTTGTTCTAGCCAAAGAAGAAAGCTCCTTATCAAAAGTTGCTTCATGGTAAAGAAGATCAACTTCTTTTACAAATGATGCCAGCCTGCTGAAATACTGTGTATCACTGCAATAAGCATATGAAAGAGCCGGGGCCGGTGGTAGCGTTAATAGTTCATTTTTAATAACCTCCCCTTCCCGAGTAATAAAATCCTCACCGTTCTTTATTGCAGGGATTCTTACATGAGGTATTTTGTAAAGATCGATCAGGTCTTTTCTGATGTTGAGCAACCCGCGTTTTTCCCTGAAGAGAAATCCGAATGTCGGTACCCTGTGCATCAGGGGAAAAGATGTAACAGTAAGATACTTATCATCAAGGATTTGTACCGGATCCTTACCTTCAAGTGGAGTGAATTGTATTTCAAAGCTGAGATTTATATCAAAATCGCTAAGATGACTTCGCAGGATATTATTGTAATTAGCCGGTGCATAGAGATGAAGCGGAGTTTTTCTGCCCATAAGGCTGAAGGATGACAGCAGCCCGTAAAGTCCAAAGACATGATCGCCGTGGAGATGGCTGATAAAGATGTGGTTTATTTTCCCGAATCTTATTTTTAATCTCCTGAGCTGCAGCTGAGTGCCTTCGCCGCAATCGATTAAAAACAAACGCTCATGTGCATTAAGCACATGAGCGGATGGATTTCTTTCTGATGTCGGCAAAGCTGAACTACTACCAAGTATGGTTAGTTTCATCGCCACTTTGCAAAGCTTTTCTGCTTTATGATATCATCTTTTCTGCATCTGCAACCGTACCTGTAATTGTAAGAACAGTATCAAGCTGAGATATGGTTATCAATCGTTCAACGGCCTCATTCAATCCGCACAGAACAAAAGTTCCACCTGCATTTTTACATAATCGGTTGGCTACCAGTATAGCACTAAGGCCCGATGAATCGCAGTATTGGCATTTTTCCAGATCGAGGATGATATTTTTCTCACCCTTACCTGAAACGAGCACAAGCTCTGATTTTAAAGCCGGTGCAATGTGTGTATCAAGCTTTTCCGACTTGATCTGAATCACTGTGCTGTTATTCCGGTTCTCAATATTGAAATCCATAGCTATAGTTTTTGATAGCCTAAATTTAGTTATTTTTTCGATTCACGGGAAGCTTTATTTGCTTTTTCTTCCATTTCCTCTTTCAAAGCAGCAAGTTGTGAAATATCACCAAGAGTCGTTTTGTCAGAACTTGTTTTGACTTTTCTTGTTGTTTTCTTAGGTGCGTCAGAAATCTCTGATTTCTTAACCGGTACTTCAGGTGCTTTCTTCTCATCCTCATATACCCTGCTGTGTGAAACAATAATCTTCTTGGCTGACTTGTTGAACTCTATTACTTTGAAAAGTATTTTCTCTTCAACTTTTGCCATTGTTCCATCCTCTTTAACAAGATGTTTCGGAGTAGCAAAACCTTCAACACCATATGGAAGTGCAATTACAGCGCCTTTGTCGAATACTTCAACAACCGTTCCTTCATGAACTGAATCAACAGTAAAGAGATTCTCAAATACATCCCACGGATTTTCTTCAAGCTGCTTATGACCAAGGCTCAGACGTCTGTTTTCTTTATCTATTTCAAGTACAACTACTTCAATCTCGGCATCAATGGCTGTAAATTCAGCAGGATGCTTGATTTTTTTAGTCCAAGAAAGATCAGAAATATGAATTAGTCCGTCAACACCTTCTTCAATCTCTACAAATACTCCGAAATTAGTGAAGTTTCTAACTCGTGCAGTATGTTTTGAACCAACAGTATATTTTTCGTCAATATTCTGCCATGGATCTGATTTAAGCTGTTTGATACCGAGTGACATCTTTCTCTCATTTCTGTCGAGAGTCAGAATAACTGCATCAACTTCCTGACCAACTTTAAGGAATTCCTGAGCACTGCGAAGATGCTGTGACCATGACATTTCAGAAACGTGAATCAAACCTTCAACACCAGTTGCTATTTCAACAAATGCCCCATAGTCGGCCATAACAACTACTTTACCTTTAACTTTATCGCCAATAGCCATGTTAGGATCTACAGAATCCCATGGGTGTGATGTAAGTTGTTTAAGACCAAGTGCGATTCTCTTCTTATCGTCATCAAAATCAAGGATGACAACATTAAGTTTCTGATCAAGCTGAACGATTTCTTCAGGATGATTTACACGGCCCCATGAAAGGTCTGTAATATGTATCAATCCGTCAACACCACCAAGGTCAATAAATACCCCGTATGATGTAATATTTTTAACGGTTCCTTCAAGAACCTGTCCTTTTTCAAGTTTTGCGATAATCTCTTTCTTCTGCTGCTCAAGTTCAGCCTCGATAAGCGCTTTGTGAGATACAACAACGTTTTTGAACTCCTGATTGATTTTTACAACCTTGAATTCCATTGTTTTACCAACAAATACATCGTAATCGCGGATTGGCTTAACATCAATCTGTGAACCAGGCAGGAACGCTTCAATACCAAATACGTCGACAATCATTCCACCTTTGGTACGGCATTTAATGTAACCTGTTATTATTTCATCTTTTTCAAGAGATGCATTAACCCTGTTCCATGAATTAATTGAACGTGCTTTTTTATGTGAAAGAAGAAGCTGACCTTTTTTATCTTCCTGACTTTCAACATAAACCTCAACACTATCTCCTACTTTAAGATTAGGATTGTATCGGAATTCATTCAAACTGACAACACCTTCTGATTTGTAGCCAATGTTTATAACTACTTCACGTAATGTCATCTGGATAACGGTACCTATAACCAACTCATCAACTGCAACTGTTGACAGAGTTTCGTCATAAAGATCCTCGTAATGTTTGTGTTTTGGTGAATTGTGGAGTTCTTCACTCTCAAATGCTTCCCAGTCAAAATCTTCTGCGGTTGCGCTTTTGTGTTCAGCTTTCACCGTTTTGGCTGCCTTTGTCTCTACTGCTGCTTCTGATTCTACTGATACTAATTCCGGTTCATTGTTTGTTTCGATTGCTTCATTTGTCACTTCAGACAGCTGAGAATCTTGTTCATTAGCCATGTTTGCCTGGCTTTCGTTTGGCTCAACAACATCATCGTTTGTTGATTTCTTTTTGTTTTCAGTCATAATTGTAATTTAAAAATCCTGATCGTTAATAAGTTAGACATTATTTTATTTAAAAATTGGTTGCAAAGATATTACTTTTTTTAAGATTTTACATAACAAATTATAGATTTTCACAGGGTTAGCGTGATGCGGGTGGCATGAGGCGTGTGGCATGAGGCGTGTGGCATGAGGGAGGCGTAAGGCGTGAGGCGTGAGGCATGAGGCATGAGGCATGAGGCGTGACTAACATGGAATCAGAAACCAGGAACCAGGAACCAGCAACCAGCTACAAGCCACAAGAATTTTTTAAGTCCCCATGTTGTATTATATTTGCACAACTATATATTTAACTGAACAAATATTTCTCGTTATGAAGATTGCTGTGGTAGGATCAGGTTATGTCGGATTGGTTACGGGAGCATGTTTTGCCGAAAGCGGTATAAACGTAATATGTGTTGATAATAACAAGGAAAAAATCCAACAGCTTAAGGATGGCTCAATACCTATATATGAACCCGGTCTTGAGACAGTTATCCGCAGAAACGTCGAAAAGAAAAGACTTTCATTCTCTTCCGGCATACGTGAAGGCATAACCGGTTCGGAAGTAATTTTTATTGCTGTAGGCACACCTCCCGGAGAAGATGGAAGCGCCGATATGAAACATGTGCTTCAGGTTGCCAGAGAGATTGGTGAGGAACTGAACAATTATATAGTAATTGTTACAAAAAGCACTGTACCTGTAGGTACTTCTGAAAAGATCCGAAGAACAATAAATGAAGAATTAGAAAAAAGGAATGTAAAAGTTGAATTCGATATGGCATCAAACCCCGAATTCCTTAAAGAAGGGGCGGCCGTTGAGGATTTCATGAAACCTGAAAGAATAGTTATCGGAGTGGATAATGAAAAAACGGGAGACATCATGAAAAAACTATACAAGCCATTTGTTCTCAATAACCACCCTATACTGTTTATGGATATTGCTTCGGCTGAAATTACCAAATATGCTGCCAATGCAATGCTGGCAACGCGGATCAGCTTTATTAATGAAATGGCAAACCTCTGTGAGATCCTCGGTGCGGATATAAACCATGTGCGCAAAGGTATCGGAAGTGATTCACGCATCGGAAGCAAATTCATTTATCCGGGTGTTGGGTATGGCGGTTCATGTTTTCCCAAGGATGTCAAGGCGATAATCAGGACAGCCAGAGATAATGGTTACGAGCTTAATGTTATCAATGCGGTTGAAAAAGCAAATGAATTTCAGAAAAATGTGATCTATAATAAGATAAGTAAGCATTTCTGTAACAACCTAAAGGACAAGACAATAGGAATATGGGGGTTATCATTTAAACCAAAAACTGATGACATCAGGGAGTCATCCTCCATAATTCTTATCGAGAAACTCCTGGAGGAAGGTACGAATATTCAGGCTTATGACCCTGCAGCGATCAGCGAGACCAGGAAACTGTTTGGAAACAGAATTCAATATTTTGATGATCCGTATGATGCCCTCCGGGGAGTGGCCGCCCTTGCCCTTATGACGGAATGGTCAGAGTTTCATCTGCCGGATTTCGGAAAAATGTCGGAACTTATGAAAGAGAAGGTAATCTTCGATGGAAGAAATATCTACGATCCAATGGAAATAAGAAAGCTCGGATTCAAATATTTCAGTATTGGCCGGAAATAGGAAGTGAAGCGTATTTAAAAATGCAAAATGCAAATTGCAAAATGTAAATGAATGTAAATTGAAACGAATACGTTAAGCATCAGGCAGCAAGTAACAAGCAACAAGCATCAGAACATAAAAAGATAAAGATAGCTATGAAAGGAATTATTCTTGCCGGTGGGTCAGGTACGAGGCTCTACCCTATCACAAACTCGATTTCAAAACAAATGCTCCCGGTTTATGATAAACCAATGATATATTATCCATTGTCAGTGTTAATGTTGGCCGGGATTAGAGATGTTCTCATTATTTCCACCCCTCGCGATCTACCGGGATTCAGATCTTTGCTGGGAGATGGGATATCACTTGGAATGGAATTCTCATATATCGAACAACCTTCTCCGGATGGATTGGCTCAGGCGTTTATCCTGGGTGAAGAGTTTATCGGTGACCAACCCGTTTGCATGATACTCGGGGATAATATATTTTACGGACATGGACTTGGTGAAGCCCTTCTGAAAACTTCACAACTGAAAAAAGGTGCCTGCGTATTTGGCTATTATGTAACTGACCCTGAGCGCTATGGCGTTGTTGAATTTGACAACGACAGGAAAGCAATTACAATCGAAGAGAAACCGGCCAGACCAAGATCCAATTACGCTGTAACAGGGCTTTATTTTTATGATAACACTGTAGTTCAGAAAGCCAAAGCGCTTAAACCATCACCTCGCGGTGAACTTGAAATTACAGACCTTAACAGAGTATACCTGGAAGAAGGAACCCTTGATGTAAGGCTTATGGGAAGAGGAATGGCCTGGCTCGATACTGGAACATATGAAAGTCTGCTTCAGGCTGCCAACTTTATTGCCACACTCGAGCAGAGACAGGGATTGAAAGCTTCCTGTATTGAAGAGATAGCCTATAAAAGAGGTTTTATTACAAAAGAGCAGCTTGTTCGCCTTGCCGAACCTGTAAAAAACAGCCAGTATGGCAAATATCTTCTGAGAATAGCCTCAGAAGAGATTAATGTATTTGAAGGTCTTATCTAATATCCATTTGAATGAAAATAGTTGAAACCGGTTTTAACGGTCTTCTCGTAATAATACCTTCTGTTTTTCCTGACAGCCGGGGTTACTTTCTCGAAAGTTTTAACAGCAGGGCATTTCAGGAAGCCGGAATTTCATTCTCTCCTGTGCAGGATAATGAGTCAAAATCATCGAAAGGTGTGATTCGGGGGCTTCATTATCAGTTGAAACCATTTGACCAGACAAAGCTTGTCAGAGTAATAGAAGGAAGGATTCTTGATGTTGTTCTCGATATCAGGAAAGATTCTCACACCTTTGGTAAATGGTACGGCGTTGAGCTTGATTCGGAAACAAAAAATCAATTGCTGATCCCCCGGGGGTTTGCTCATGGCTTCTCAGTTCTGAGCGAAACTGCCATCATCCAGTACAAGTGCGACAATTATTATAATCCACAATCTGAAAGAGGTATCTCAATCAACGACCCGGAGCTTGATATTAACTGGAAAATAAATCCTTCGGTCATGATAATCAGTGAGAAAGACCTGAGACATCCTTTATTCAAAAATGCCGAATACAACTTTTAAGTTCGAAATATATGGCAACAGTATTGGTAACCGGGTCAAACGGACAGCTTGGAAATGAACTGAGGGTGGCTTCCAGAAATTTTTACGGGTACGATTTTATTTTCACCGATATTGATTCACTTGATATAACCGGTAAAGAAAATACCGGGGAATTTATCCGGAATGCCAATCCCGACTGGATTGTAAACTGCGCAGCATATACGCTTGTCGACAAGGCTGAAGATGAGCCTGATAAAGCATTACTGGTTAATGGAACTGCTGTAGAAAACATAGCAGCGGCTATCAGGGATACAGAATGTAAATTGATTCATGTGTCAACCGATTATGTTTTTGACGGGAAAGCGAATGTTCCCTACGACGAGATGGTTCTTCCAAACCCGGTATCAGTATACGGAAGGTCGAAACTTGCTGGAGAAAAAGCTGCATTGCTGCATCAGCATTCAATGATCATTCGAACAGGCTGGCTCTACTCATCATTCGGGTCAAATTTTGTCAAAACCATTCTTAAGCATGGTAAGGTAAAAGAATCACTAAATGTAGTTTTTGACCAGACAGGTACACCTACATATGCTTCCGATCTTGCCGGTGCAATAATGTATATAATATCAGGAGTAATTCGAAATCAGATTGCATTTAACGCTGGAACATATCACTATTCAAATGAAGGAGTATGCAGCTGGTACGACTTTGCTACGGAAATAGTCAGGGAAGCCGGACTGGAATGCAAAATAAATCCAATCCTTTCAGAGGATTACCCAACAGCAGCTCAAAGACCCTTCTATTCAGTGCTTGATAAAAGTAAAATTAAAGAGAATTACAGTCTTTCCATCCCACATTGGAGAAGCAGTCTGAAAAATTGCATAAATTTGTTAAAATAATACCTTCAAAGCCATTTTTAGTCTTACAGTAATGTTCAGATGCAAACAACCAATGCGATTAATTGAAATTTAAAATACTTTAACATAATATCTTTCAGTATGTTACAAATTGATGAAATTAAAAAAAGAGCCCGGGTATGGCTTGGAAATGAATTCAATGAAGAGTCGCGTAAAGAGGTTCAGGAGATGCTGGAAAACGATGAAAAGAAACTGATTGATGCTTTTTATCAGGATCTTGAATTTGGAACCGGGGGTCTCAGAGGTATTATGGGAGCCGGCACAAACCGAATGAATATTTATACTCTGGGTATGGCAACTCAGGGACTTGCCAATTATATAATAACACAGTTTGGATCGAAAGGCATCAGAGTAGCGATTGCTCACGATTGCCGTAATAACAGCAGACTTTTCGCCGAAACAACTGCTGACATTTTCTCAGCAAACGGGTTCGAAGTATTTCTATTTGAGGCACTTCGCCCTACTCCTGAACTGTCTTATGCCATCCGCCTTTTCAAATGCCATAGCGGGGTGGTAATCACTGCTTCTCACAATCCTTCGGAATATAACGGATATAAGGTATATTGGGACGATGGAGGTCAGGTTGTTGCTCCCCATGATGTTGATATCACGGAAGAAGTACGCCGGATCAAATCAATAAGTGACATTAAGTTTAACGGCAATAGTGAAAAAATTAAAATTCTGGGCAAAGAGACAGATGATCAATTTCTACAGGAGGTTCTGAAAATGCGACTTAACCCTGATGTAATATCGAGGTTCAGCGACATTGGAATAGTATACACACCTATACATGGAACAGGAATAACTTTGATTCCTCAGGCTCTTAAGTTGTTTGGGTTCAGGAATATTATCAGTGTTCCCGAACAGGATGTAATAGATGGTAACTTTCCTACTGTCTCATCTCCAAATCCGGAAGAACCGGGCGCTCTAAAAATGGCCATTGAGAAAGCAATTAAAACAGGCGCTGAACTTGTTATGGCAACTGACCCTGATGCTGACCGGCTCGGTATTGCAGTTAAAGACAGGAAAGGCGAATTTATCCTGCTAAATGGTAACCAGACCGGATCAATACTTACCTGGTATATTCTGTCACAATTCAAGGAAAGAAATAAATATAAAGGAAACGAATATATTATAAAGACCATAGTTACCTCAGACCTTATGGAGAGGATTGCAGAAGCTTATGATGTTAAGTGTTACAATGTTTTAACAGGGTTTAAATTCTTTGCAGATCTTATACGCAGAAATGAAAATACCGGCAAATTTATAGGAGGAGGTGAGGAAAGCTACGGGTTTCTGCCGGGCGATTATGTAAGGGACAAAGATGCTGTCGGTTCATGTGCTCTTGTTGCTGAAGCAACAGCATGGGCCAAAAGCAGGGATTTATCACTTTATGAATTACTTCTTGATATTTATGTTAAACATGGCCTTTATAAAGAAAGACTGGTAAATATTGTAAGGAAAGGAAAAGAGGGTGCCGAGGAGATAAAGAGAATGATGACACTTTACAGGAATAATCCGCCCAAAACTATCAACAACAGCAGGGTTGTAATGATAAATGATTATCAGAATCTGACCTCTGCCGATATACTTACAGGTAAGAAATCAAAAATTGATCTTACAAAATCTGATGTGCTTCAGTTCTTTCTTGAAGACGGATCAAAAATCTCCGTAAGACCTTCAGGCACAGAACCAAAGATAAAATTCTATTTCAGCGTTAACACCAGACTTGAATCTGCAGAAAGATTTGATGAGATGGAAAATGTGCTTGATAAGAGAATTGATGACATTCTGAAAAACATGAAACTTAACTGATATTTATGAAAAACCAAACCCGCAGAAAATTCATTGTCAGCGCCCTTTTACTTGCTATTGGTACTGCTGCATCGGGTAATATCCAAAAGAAAATGAAAACTAAAAAGGCAAAACAACTTTCGCATCACGTCTTTTTCTGGCTGAAAAACCCGGATTCAAAAGATGATCTTAAGAAGCTTATTGAAGGAGTCAGGACCCTTGAACAAATTGAAAGTGTCCGTGAATTCCATATCGGAGTACCTGCAAGTACCGAAAAGCGTCCTGTTGTCGATTCAAGCTTCAGTGTTTCGGAGTTGATATTCTTTGACACTGTTGACGGGCAGAATAAATATCAGGACCATCCTATTCATAAGAAGTTTGTTGATGAATGCTCTCATCTGTGGGAGAAAGTAATAGTTTACGATACCACTGAAATATAAATTTCAAATTTCAAACTAATTACTTCTCATGAACTAGCTACTGAGAAATAACTCTACTCACCAATAATTTTTACGAGTACTCTTTTGCGGCGCTTACCGTCAAACTCTCCATAAAAGATCTGTTCCCACTGACCGAAATCCAACTGTCCTTTTGTTACTGCAACGACTGTTTCCCTTCCCATCAGAGTACGCTTGATATGGGCATCTGCATTATCTTCGAAACCATTATGCTTGTACTGTGAGTAAGGCTTTTCAGGAGCCAGCTTCTCAAGCCACACTTCAAAATCGTGATGCAACCCCGATTCATCATCATTAATAAAAACACTCGCTGATATATGCATGGCATTTATTAGTATAAGACCTTCCTGTACACCTGATTCGTGCAGACATTTCTCAACATGAGCAGTGATGTTGATAAATGCTCTCCGGGTGGGGACTTCAAACCATAGTTCCTTCCTGAATGATTTCATAGTATTTTTTTATAAAATTAACAATTTTGACCCTAAGAATATAAGAAGAAAGGGAACGGGCAACACATAATTAAACTAAGTTAAAAAATGATTCCGAAAAATTAACAAGATATACCCGGTCTGTTGACCTGGTAAGTGCAGTATAGAACCACCTGAGGTAATCAATAGTTATCTCATTCCTGTTAAACATACCCTGATCAATAAAGACCCTCTCCCACTGACCACCCTGAGCCTTATGGCAGGTGACAGCATAAGCAAATTTTATCTGCAATGCATTGAAGAATGGATCATTACGCACAGCTTCGAGTTGCTTTTTTCGAGTTTGAAGATGCATATAATCGGCCAGCACATTCTGAAATAGCTCTTTGTTTTTATCAGTAGGGAGTGAAGGTGAATCAAGATGAAGCACATCAAGTATAACTTTTGATTCGATTTCAATGTCGTAATCGCCAAACTTAAGAACCATATCTGCAAACCTGAAGCCATACCTTTCCTCATATTTTTTTATCCTCCTGACTTCAGCGATATCGCCATTGGCTATGAATCCAACGCCCTCCTCTTCATTTGAAAGAAAATAGTTATTTTTCACAACCATTACCATATCACTAGTACTGATTTCATCCTCCCTGTATAATATCCGGTTGCGTATTCCCTGGTTATATTTGTTTGCCTGCTTGTTTGAATTTACAACAATAATGGTTCCTTCCATTCCGCATGTTCCATAGGCAGTTGATATTTCGTCTATCAGTTCTTCCCCTGTAAGCCTTCTGGTATCGGGATAATTCAGACAGTCAATTGAAGGATGTACAAGATTATTTTCTGCAACCTGAAGTCGCACCCTGGTGGCGTTCATAAGTATGCCCGAGGTTTCACTTTGCCTGACGACCTGTTTCAGTTCAGTTGAAATTACTCCGAATCCAAATCCTTTAATAACGTTGATGTCGAGGGCAGGGCTTACAGCAGATCCTACAGGAGGAAGCTGTGCGGTATCGCCTACAATTATAAGTTTGCAGTCTACACCGGAGTAGACAAATTCTACCAGATCATCCAGGACTTTTCCGCTTCCAAAAACAGAGTTGTCATTTGAGCTGTTTGATATCATTGAAGCTTCATCGACTATAAAGAATGTGTCTTTAAACAGGTTCCTGTCAAGAGCAAAGCTACCCATACCGTCTTTAGATGATTTCTGCCTGTAAATCTTTTTGTGAATGGTAAATGCCTGTCGTCCTGAATAGGATGCTAATACTTTTGCAGCCCTTCCCGTAGGTGCAAGAAGTACTGTTTTCATTCTCAGCAGATCAAGTGTTTTTACAGCGGAACTGATTATGCTGGTCTTGCCGGTTCCGGCATAACCGGTCATTAGGAATATGGTATCGTTATTATTGTCACAAATATATGCCGCCAGTTTTTTCAATGCCTCAGACTGGTCGCCTGTTGGAGTATTTCCAAGGTTCTTGCATAAATTATTATATATAATTGTATCGCGCATAGATTATTAATGAGAGGCAGGATGTATGCTTCGATTTTTTTTTTAATTTTGTTTGTAAACTTAGACAATCTTTCAGCATTAAGAAAACAACATACTCCAATAAAACTATTATTCTCTTCCTATTCAGATATTACAAAATTCAATATGCCATTCCTGGAACTTTTTGATGAAACACTCGACATAAATTCAACTGAAAACTATGATCTGTCGGTTCAGGTTAGTCCCGATGGCTTTTCTTATTGCTTGCTTGATACTATAAGGAATAAATATGTATTGATCAGGTCATCAGAGCCTGAAGAAAATAAGTATTTCAATGCATCCATGCTAAATGATTTTATAAGCAGTGATGATTTTCTTACAAAAAAATTCAAAAAAACAAGAATTGTCATTCCCTCTTCAAAATTTACTCTTGTTCCATCTGTATTATTCGATCCCGGAAAAAAAGAGGAGTATTTTAAGTTCAACCACCAGAGTGAAGAAAATGACATTATACTTTCAAATAAAATTGGCGATCCTGATACCATTGTTATATTCAGCACATTAAAACCTTTTATTGAAGTATTGGATAGTTTTTTTCCTGGTGTACAACCTGTCAGTCATATCAAACCATTGCTAAGAAATATCTCTTATGTACGAAAGAGTATCAGCGGACATTATATTCATGTACATGTTGAAAGGGATTTTTTCAATCTGATCGTTTTCAGCAACAACTCTCTTTTATTGTGTAATACTTTCAGTTACAGGAATATCTCCGATATTTTGTATTATGTTTTAAACGTATTTAAAAGCCTGAATATCAATCAGGAAGAAACAATATATTTCAGCGGTATAACCGGTAAATACGATGATCTCACTTCAAATTTTTCAATTTATATCAGGCATATATTATTTGCAGTACCTTCGGGAAACTTTACTTTCAGCTATGTGTTTAATGATCTTGAAGTTCACCGTTACTTAAACCTTCTAACACTAATAAATTGCGAATAATCGGCGGAAAATTTAAGGGCCGGAGAATTGAACCTCCATCAGGTCTGAAAGCCAGGCCTACCACAGACTTTGCACGTGAGAGTTTGTTTAACGTGCTGAACAATCGCATTGATTTTGAAGGACTTGAAGTGCTGGATCTTTTTTCGGGAACCGGAAGTATCAGTTTTGAATTTTCATCGCGCGGAGCTGCTGAGGTACATCTTGTTGAGCAAAATGTGAAACATATTGCAGGCATCAGACGTATAATGAGAGATATGGAGATAGGAAACATCAAAACAATCCATATTGATGCTAAAAGATATCTTAAAACATGCAAATTCAAATATGACCTGGTATTTGCTGATCCCCCATACGAGCTCAAATGGTTAAAAGATTTGCCCGATCTGATTAGTGAAGCTGATATAATAAAAGAAGAAGGATTTTTTATTCTGGAACACCCCAAAAACATGAATTTTGAAGATCACAGGCTTTTTTTTGAACATCGAAATTACGGGGGCGTAAATTTCAGCTTTTTCAAGGCAAAATAATTCATTGATACATATCTTTAATATCAGCATCAGATAGTTCTGTCATCAGATTACTTATCTTTTTCACCACCTCTTTAAAATATTTTTCACCTTTTTCCGGGGTCGCCTTTGAAGGATTTCCTATTCCTGTATCGGAGGTCACCTTCGACCATTTGCGTTCAGCCCATGCCCATTTTTCATTCAGAGCCTGAATCCTGAATTTTTTCCCCTTCCCTTCACCTGCCTCACTGAGTGGCAAAACGAGCTCAGGAACAAGGTATTGCATAAGGCTTGTCTCCAGTTCATCGGCATGCCCACCATCGTTTTCAAAAAATTCTGCAGGATCAACCGATTGAAACCAGTTACAGGTACAGATAAACATTTCAGGATAAATGCTTCCAAGCTCCCTTATCATCTGCTTAAAATCGTTTCCCCCATGACCATTAAGAATGAGTAATTTATATATTTTATGCCTGTTCAATACATCAGTAATATCCTTAAGGATTGCAAATTGAGTACTTGGATTCATATTGATGTTTAACATTATATCAAGCTGACCAGTGTTCACGCCAAAAGGAATTGCAGGAAGTACAATCACTTTCGCACCTTCATCCCATGCTTTACCGGCAGCCTCTGCGGCAATATGGTCAGTCTCAATATTATCGGTGCTAAATGGCAAGTGAAAATTATGAGCCTCGGTTGCCCCCCAGGGTAACACGGCCAGTTGAGGTTGGGTATCTTTTAACGCCTTCCAATTGGTTTGAGCCAGAATATAAGGTTTCATTGTTTTCATTTTTCTATTGTCGATCAAATATAATAACAATAAAAACTTGAATGGAATGAATCCAAGCTATGATAGATTTTTAATTTTCCCCCGGCTTATGAGAGTATTTCAATTACAGGTTCCTTCACCCGATGGATTCCGTCCCATTATCCATGTTCCGCTCATTTCACCAACCGGATCATCAAAAGCAAATTGACCGTCACTCCGCTGGCTTATCTTCCATCCGAAAACCTCCTTGTAGAAAGATGCCGAAAGCATTACGTCAACTGCCGGTATCTCGATGTAACAAATTTTTCCGTTGGCATATGTCGGACGTTTGTAACTTTCCATTTGATAATTCAGTTAGTGTACAATTTTAACTGCCTTCTTTTAGAACCTTATAGTTAACCCGCCACCGGCACCAAACCGGTTGTCGTAGCTTCCCATCAGGGAGATGTTTTTTGAGAGAAAATATTCCAATCCGACCGACCAGGTTATCTCTTCTTTATAATTGATTACGCCCGCAGGGTTTTCTTCGTTAAAATCATTCACCCAGCCAAAGTCTGCCTGGTATTCAAACACTCCAAAAGCCAGGGTGCGGGGAAAAACCATGATTTCGCGCCCGATGCCAATTTGCGGCCTCAGTTTGTTGTCAATCCGAACATCGAGATTAAACATGTAAGGCGTAAACCAGCGGAACCCGGCCACGGCTGTAGTCGAAATTTCATCAAGATTGTCCTCCTGTTCGTTCTCCATGTTTACCCCGCCAAATACGGTGAAATAATCGTATAAATATCGTTCATAGGTAAATTCGGCCTCCATGTTTTGGTTCCAGCCATATTCTGCGCTCAGGTTAAATTGGTTGCGAAGGTTGGAAGCAACCAGGTTCAGCTCCGTGAGG
>JBBRVC010000082.1:0-16705 GCA_038247205.1 Bacteroidales bacterium | reverse complement strand
TTCAAGATCTTTCTCGCTCCTGATAAACGAACGCGTTCCATAAATAGCTTCTCCGTTTACTTTAAGCCACTGACCTATTTCCAGAAGACGTTGTTGCATTATCACAGGTATTGTTCCGTCAGCAGCAGGTCCGATATCCAGCAGGAGATTTCCCCCGGCAGATACTGTTGAGGCCAAAAGTCTTATAAGGTCTTCGGCTGTGGAATAGTTATCCAGATTTTCTGTACGGTTAAATCCGAATGAAGTTCCAATACCGCGGCATTCTTCCCATGGGTGAGGAGTTGCAATGTCAATTCCTTCACTATCATGTACAAGACCATACTCTGTGGTGTATATGCCTCCATGTTTGCTTCTTGTTTCACTACCCCATCTGTCATTTACCACAACTGTCTCTTTTACAGGCGATTCGTTATATAACCATGCAAGAAACTCCTCGCTTTTCCAGTCTTTGCTTGGCATATCCCATTCACCGTCAGTCCAAACAACGTCAGGACTGTATCGGGTAACCAGGTCTTTCATCTGAGGTATCATGTGACTGTCAACATACTTTTTGGGATCAGCTTTATATAGAGGGTTGAACCATTCATAAAGAGAATAATAAAATCCCATATGAAGATTCTGTTTTTTTACCGAAGCTGTAAGGTCGCCGCACAGATCACGTTTAGGGCCAATATCAAAACTGTTCCAGTTCCAGCTCTGGGCACTTGGCCAGAGAGGAAATCCTTCATGATGTTTTGAAGTAAGTACAATATACTTTGCTCCGGATTCCTTGAAAAGCGAAGCCCACTGATCAGGATTAAAAAGTTCAGCTTTAAACATAGGAGCAAAGTCCTGATATTTAAAATTAGGACCGTAGGTATTTAAGTGGAACTGCTCGAAATGTTTATTCACCTTGCTTTCCTTATTAAGCAGTTTATTCCAGTACCATTCAGCATACTTGTCATAAATGCCAACATCATCGCCGGTTGGTCCCCAGGCCGGAACAGAATATACACCCCAGTGAATGAAAATACCAAATTTTGAATCCTCAAACCATGCCGGTGTAGGCCGTTTATCTAGCGATTCCCAATTCGGTGTATACTTCTGGCCATTAAGGTTTAAAGCCAGAAGTATTAAAGCTGTTAGTAGTATTGATCTTTGCATTTCTTATAGAGTTTTTAGTTTTTTCTCCATTTCTGATAGTGTTAGTTACGGGTCAGGTAGTGTTAAATAATTCACAGATGATTTACTCCTGCATTTTCAGTACTTCTTGTTTATACTTTCTGTTCTCGAGAATCCGGGTATAACTTAATGCCAGTTTAACATTATAATCTTCAAAAGCTTTCTGCGACCATTGAAGAGCTTTATCAAGATCTCCGTTTATCTCATTGATTATAGCCATATTATAACAGGCCCTTCCGGCAATTTTACTGCTTCCGTTATTTGTTTCCTTCTCCCATAAGACACCTGCTTCATCCCATTTTCCAACCTGAGCTTTACGCTTGGCAATCTTGAAATTATCGGTGCCCTTAACATAATAATCACGCATAACCCTCAACTCATAAGGGAGTATCCTTTGGGCATAAATGTGTCCGGTTTTATTACTTACCTGGTTAACGGCATCTTTTCTGCCAATAATTGCAGCTGCTGCAAGCACCGGATTGATTCCTGTTCCTGATGATACAATTGACTCACCAAGATTGTACTCATCCAGAATCATTTTACCTGCAGGATCATAAATTCGCCACCCTGTTTTCACAATGGTTTCCATATCAGCCTGATGCTGTATAGCCGGTATTTTTCCAAAAGGAGTTTTAATATCAACAGGCCGGGTTGCGTAACTTATCTTGGTATCGGTATCAAATATTTCAAGGGAGAACAGGGCATTGGTTCCTGTTTCGCTGCAAATCTTCTCAACTATATCCCATGATAGGGGAGCCGGAAACATTCCGTTTTTTGAAGTTCTGAAATCTATATCATTCAGCTTCTTTATTTCTGAGAATCTTGCATTGGTTGATAACTCATCTGAGAGTCCGGTAATACCCTCCCGGGCTCCATCCTTATCCAGATTTTTTCCTTCAAGTGATAATACTTTATCAGCAACATCAAGTGCTTTGGTTTCATCTGTCGGCATGCTGCGGTTAATAATGCCAACACTTTTAATATAAGCAGGGATAGTTACAGGTGCAGGCTCTACAACATTGAGATACAATTGATTCGTCTTACAAGAAACCAGAATGCTTGCAGCCAGTAAAATAATTATTCGACTTTTCATAAATAGTTTATCAGAGTTAAGTTATATATAATTTCATTTAATAATAATTAAATGTTGCCGGGTGCTTTGTGCTGGGTGTTGGTCAAGGAATGTTTTAAAATACTAAGTTAATTTAGCCGCTCCTCTGCTTTTTTCAGCTCTCTTACCGGCCTGTCAATTATCTCAAAATCAGGTAATACGCTTTTATTATCCGATGCTTTCAACTGTTCCAGTTTTCTTCCTGCTGGCAATACCCTGCTTTCCCATGAACCTGCAGCCTCGTTGTAACTTTTCAATGCATTTTTTAATCCCGATCCCACTTTATCAAAATGTTCTGCAAACACAGTTACCCTTGCATAAAACTCCATTGCAGCTTCCATTATCTGTAGTGCATTTTCAGTAACATTATGCTGTTGCCACGACATGGCTACCGATTTCAGCACGACAATCAGAGTTGTTGGTGTTGTAAGTATGATCTTGTTATTCATTGCATCCTGAAGGAGAGCTTTATCGGTCATAAGTGCTACATTCATAGCTGATTCCACTTCCATATAAAGTACCACAAAATCAGGAGTATTCTTGAATTGCGACCAGTATTGCTTCCTGCTGAGTTTTGTAATATGATCCCTTAGGTCTCTGGCATGCTTCGCAAAAAGTATATTGCGGGCAGTCTCATCATCTGTCTCCAGTGCTTCAAGATATGCATCCAGCGGCAGCTTCGAATCGACAACCACATGACTGTTCCCCGGAAGGTTGATAATCATATCAGGCTTCAGAATTGAATCATCACCTCCTCCGGTATAAACCTGTTCTATAAAATCACAATGAGCTGACATACCCGAAAATTCAACAGCACGTTTAAGACCTATCTCCCCCCACCGACCACGCACCCTTGGATTTCTAAGCGCATTTACAAGAGCTCCGGTCTCCTTTTGAAGGGTGGCATTAGTGTTCTGAAGATTTGATAACATTTCGGTAACCTGACCGAATGTCTTCTGTGAACCGTTTTCAAGCTCCTCGATTCGCTTTTTATAGCTGTCAATTGATTCCTTTACAGGCTTAAGCATCTCTTCAATAGCTGTTTTTCTTTTATCGAGGTTGCCTTCAGAATCCTTAACCTGTGCTTCAAGATGAGTCTTGGCAAGATCGAGGAACTGCCTGTTATTCTGCCCGAGCGCATCTGATGCCGCAGATTTAAAAGTGTCGATCATAGCTTTTCTGACCTCCTCAAAACTATTATTCTGAGCTTCAATCTTTGCCTGAAGAACGCTGTTTTGTTTGATCAATTCATTAATCTCCTCACTCTTTTTTTGGATCGAGATATTATATCTGCCATCTAAAACAGATCTTGTTATCAACCACCCAAATGCCATACCTGCTGCAATGCCGGCTATTATATATAATACTATACCCATTCAATAAGTTGTTAGGAAAAGCCATTGCTCAAATTTAAATTTTTTAAGGATACTATAGCTATAAATAGCCATTTTATTACCTTCGTTGAATTAAACGAAAATTATGAAAAGACTTATAACATTAATTCTCTCCTCAGTTGCAATATTATTGCTATGGTCATGTACTTCAAAACAGGAAAAAATGGAGAACAGAATGAAGGATTTTATCAAAGGACATGAAGCAAAGGTAATACCTCTCTACCGCAAGGCAGCAATTGCTTCATGGGATGCAAATGTAACCGGCACAGATGAAGACTGGGCAAAAAGCGAGAAGGCTTCATTTGAATATGCTAAGGTGTATACAGACACAACAGCATTTAAGGAACTTTCAGAAATCAAAGAATCAGGAGAAGTTAAGGACTCCATTCTGGCAAGACAGATTGAATTATTATATAACTCTTATCTCTCAGGTCAGGTCGATACATCTTTAATAGCTGAACAGATCAGGATGGAAACAGAAATAAGCAAGAAATATTCGAACTTCAGGGCAAATATAAATAGCAAAGAAGTTTCTGATAATGAAGTAGTTGATATATTAAGGAACTCGACTAACAGTAAGGAACTGCAGACTGCCTGGGAAGGTCATAAGCTCATTGGTCCAGTTGTTGCCGATGACGTTATAAAACTCGTGAAACACAGAAACAGCATTGCAAAAAAGCTTGGCTTCTCAAACTTTCATGAGATGAGCCTGAAAACCTCCGGTCAGGATCCGGCAGAGATAACAAAACTCTTTGATGAACTCGACGAGCTAACAAGAGCCAATTTTGCAGATCTGAAAGGCGACATTGATGCATATTTTGCAAAGCGCTATAAAACAGATATTTCCAGTCTTAAACCATGGCATTATCAGGACAGGTTTTTCCAGGAGGCTCCTGAAATATATTCCGTAGATTTTGATAAATATTACAAAACTCAGGATCCTGTAAAACTGGCATCCACATTTTTTGATGGTATCGATCTTAATATTGATGCTATTCTTGCAAATAGTGACCTTTATGAGAAACCGGGTAAAAATCAGCATGCTTTTTCAACCGATATTGACAGGGCCGGCGATGTTCGCACACTAGATAATATCCGACCTGATTCATACTGGATGAATACTATATTACACGAACTCGGACATGGTGTCTACTCCTATTATAATGATATGTCACTGCCTTTTACTCTGAGGGATGCAGCACATACATTTACTACAGAAGCTATTGCCAACATGTTTGGCCGCCTGGCCACCGACCCTTTGTGGATGCAAAATATGGGCATTATTGATTCCGCAGAGAGTAAAAAGATAGCTGACGAAAGCTATAAGGCGCTAAGGCTTCAGATGCTGGTTTTCAGCAGATGGGCACAAGTTATGTACCGGTTTGAAAAAGCAATGTATGAAAACCCCGATCAGGATCTTAACCAGTTATGGTGGGATATTGTTGAGAAGTACCAGATGCTGAAGAAACCTGAGGGAAGGAATATGCCTGACTGGGCTTCAAAGATCCATGTTGCATTATATCCATGTTATTACCACAACTATTTACTTGGTGAGTTACTTGCCTCACAATTATACAATTACATTGCCACAAACGTGAGCAGAAATCAGTCATTTGTCGGAGAAAAAGCTATTGGCAGATATCTCAAAGAAAAAGTATTTAAGCCGGGTGCGAGGTATTATTGGAATGACATGATCGAAAAAGCAACAGGTGAAAAGCTGACTGCAAAACATTATGCAAAACAGTTTGTAAGATAGGCACTGAAAAATATGCTGAAAAAGATCCCGCATACTTATGTAATTGTCTTTGCAATTATAGTTTTATCGGCTATCCTTACATGGATCATTCCGGGAGGAACCTTCGACAGACACATCATAAGTGTCAACGGGATTGACAGAAATGTTGTTATTCCGGGTTCATTTCATTATACCGATAATTATCCACAAACGTGGCAGATCTTTTCAGCACTTTTTGATGGCTTTGTTGATAAAGCTGATATAATAATATTCATTCTGATTATCGGAGGTGCATTCTGGATTATGAATGAAAGCAAAGCCATTGAGATTTCTATTGATTCTTTCCTCCGGTTCAGTAAGCGTATGGAGCAAAACAGATTGATCTCAAAACTAGGTGCAAACAATCTCATTTTGGTTTCTATAATGCTTATGTTCAGCATCTTCGGAGCTGTATTCGGAATGAGTGAAGAGACAATTGCATTTGTAATAATCTTTGTTCCACTGGCAATATCAATGGGGTATGATTCGATTACCGGTGTTGCACTCTGCTTTGTTGCGGCGGCCCTTGGTTTTGCAGGAGCAATACTTAATCCTTTCACAATCGGGATTGCTCAGGGATTATCAAATCTGCCACTTTTTTCAGGACTTGAATACCGTATGTTCTGCTGGGTAATAATAAACCTTGCGGGGTTTTTCTTCATACTCCGTTATGCAAAAAAGATAAAGAAAAATCCGGAAAAATCTCTGGTTTTTGAAGATGATAAGTACTGGAGAGACCATCATGAAGCAGAAAAGGCTCCGATAGTTTACAACACTCCTCTTTCAGCCCGGATAATCTTTTTTATTCTGATTATTGTTCTTTGCTTATTCTCCTGGTTTAATCCGGTTACAAATATCTCACTAGGGGAAGGCAGCATTACATTTCCTGCCCTTCCCATTATTACAGGTCTATTCACTATTGCAGGTTGGCTCAGTTTGAGAAAATCAGTTCATTTTTTTGTTATCCAGATCCTGCTTTTCACCATTCTGGTACTTGTCACAGGTGTAATGGGGTATGGCTGGTATATTATGGAGATAGCCACCCTATTCTTCGTAATGGGTATTGTAACCGGTATTGCAATGAACTATTCGGCTAACAGAATAACGAAGCTTTTCCTTGATGGCATAAAGGATATTCAATCAGCTGCGATCATAGTCGGGCTGGCAGGTGGAATAATAATAATTCTTAATAACGGTCATATTATCGATACACTTCTTTATAAGCTTTCCGAATCTATTTCAGGAATGGGTAAAATGGCTTCGGTGACTATGATGTATGCAGTTCAGAATCTTATAAATCTTGTGATGCCCTCAGGGTCAGCCAAGGCAGCCCTGACAATGCCAATGATGTCGCAATTCTCTGATCTTATTGGTGTTTCACGCCAGGCAACTGTGATGGCATTTCAATTTGGTGATGGTTTTACAAATATCATTACTCCTACCTCAGGAGTTCTGTTGGGTGTACTGAGTGTTGCAAAAATTCCTTACGATAAATGGGTCAGATGGGTATTGCCACTGGTAATTATGATGATAATTCTCGGTTTTTTACTGCTTATACCTACAGTATATATGGAGTTGAAAGGGTTTTAAAAAAAATCCAACAACTCTTCTTCCCGGCTTACTTGCCCCCCAACCCTTCGGCATCCCTCCTGGGAGTCTCCTGGGAGGGGAGAAAATCTTCAAAGCTTACTAAGTGTATAAAACTCGTAATTTATATTCCAGCTAAACTCCTTACCCGGTTCAACCTTAATATTAATATATGGCTCGGGGCATAAGGTCCATGGATTAGCCCATAAAACCATTTTTGAAAGCGGCTTGTCACAGGTTATCCTTACTCCCGCTCCTGTCTTAACATTTTCAATGCGTATATCATAGTCCTCAGTTTTATCACTAAAACCTGTTAACCCGCCACAATAGATATTTTCACCCTTACTGAGTTCTCTCTTAAGTGTCAACTGATTGCCATTGAACTGAGTGATATCAGCACCCGTAAACTTACCACCGGGGTTAAAAGCGAATAACACCCTTAAGTCCGGTCCGGTAGGTGATTTGTCAATCGTGAAAAAGTTATGATTGTAAACATCTGTTTCAATCAGAGTTTTACCGGTGTTCTTAATTGTATGGGTCAGAACCATACCGGGCTTGCCTTTAACCAGCCTGACTGTTTTCTTATACTCATATGAATATTTAGGATCCTGCAACTTATGAGTAAACTGAACCTGATCTGATTTTTCATTTGTCTTCCAGACACCATGATTGTCGATTTTAAAATTTTTTGAAAATGTGTATTTCGATTCATCAGGTTTAACAAGCATCCCCACTCCTATCTTAAGAAAGGTGTCTCCTGCCTTGGTTTCGCTATAATTCAGCGGAGTAAACTCTTCAACCGGTCCCATTATTGCATCGTTAATAAGCGGGTCGTATTTTGGAAACCATTGTCCGAAATACTCATGACCATTATAAGTAAGTGATGAAATGACACCAGACCAGTCAAACCTCATTGCTCTGTAGTACCCATTTAAAGTGTCAGGCAGATACAGGTTTGCATTTAGTATTCCGTTTGAAATCTTTGTTTCAGGAAATTTTTCTGATTGGGTTGCTGAGATCATCAGAAATGAAGCTAAGCATGTAAAGAGTAAAAAACGTTTCATAAAGTATAAGAATAATTGATGTTAGTTAACTTTTGAACACACTTACACCATTGCTCTTGTAGTGTTCAAGGGTATTATTTTTAGCAATATCAGTTACTTTTTCAATCAGGGTTTCCTGTTCCTCCTTGCTCATTTTCGCGAAGCTTGCTGCCAAGGAGATATTCTCTATAACCTGTTCGGCAGAAATACATCCGAAGGTGGCTGTGCCGACCGGCATCGAATATGTAAAATGCTGTGCTTCCCTCATGCTTACTATCTCCGGGATTACCCTGTCGCGTTTACTGCCCTTGTCTTTTCCCCAGGTAATGTCTGATCCCAGCATGCCTCCTCCACCAAGCGGCTTCATTGCCATAACTCCGATATTTTTCTCAACTGCCTTAGGTAATGTGTTTATTGTGAAGCTATTATGTACAGTGTCCACAATGTTCACAGGAAGAAGCATTACTTCAATCCCCTCAAGATTGAGATCCATCACATAATTATTTACAGCAAAATCTGAATGCCCGCTGAAACCAAAATGCCTGATCTTACCCTCTTCCTTAGCTTTCATCAAGGCATCATAGACACCTCCGTCAAGTCTTTTCTTGAAATCCTCTGCTGTTTCAATAGCATGCATAAGATATATGTCCAGGTAGCTGGTTTTTAATGCTGTAAGTGATTTGTCAAGATCGCTTTTCAGAGTTTCAGCATCATTTGCATGGCTTTTCGAACTCAGAATAATCTCACTTCGGTATGGTTCGAGAAACCTTCCAAAAGCTTCTTCGCTTTTACCCTGAGCATATCCCCTTGCAGTTTCAAAAAAGCGGCAGCCGCCTTTAATTGCTTCCTCTAAAATAGAATCTGAATTGGGTATGTTTAAGTTGTATGCCCCTCCTCCGATACAAAACATGGTGACATCCATTCCTGTTTTCCCCAGTTTTCGTGTGGGAAGAATCGAACCCAAGCGGTCATCTGCCCGTGCCTGAAGACAGGAAGGCAAATATGCCATTGCTGATAAAGTGGCAGCCATTTTCAGAAATTTTCGTCTGTTTACATCTTGCAGGTCCATTGCTGTGTGTATTAGTGATTTGGAAACTTAAGTTAAATGACGACTCTAATATACAAAAAAATATGTTGCCCCTTAACCAGTTATGATATCTATGCATGTCAGAAAGGAATAATGATAAAGCATTTTTTCAGTTTTTTTTAAAAATAATAAAGAACTATAATTTCTTTTGATAATTTTAAGACCGGATATTTAAGCAAGATCAACAAAAATAATCAATCGGAACATGAAAAAAATTCAATTACTATTTCTTATACTTCTTGGGGTTCTATATTCAGGCTGCATTCAGTCTCAAAAAAGCAAAGGAACAATTGTCAAGGATCTTTTCGGAGAACTTAATGGAAAAGAGGTCCATCTTTTAACACTTACAAACAAAGAAGGAAACGTTATTAAACTAACCAATTACGGGGCGAGGATAACCTGGATTGAAGTTCCGGACAAGAATGGTGTAAAGAACAATGTTACATTTGGTTATGACACATTTGATGAAACAATTAAAGGAGATGTTACTTTTGGCTCAACAATCGGACGGTATGCCAACAGAATCGCAAAAGGTAAGTTTCCTATTGATGGGAAAGAAGTTGATCTTGTTCCGGGCAATGAGAGAACAGTTTCGCATGGTGGACGTGTAGGATGGCAGGGTGTTGTATGGGACACTGAAGTTCTTACCGGCAGAAAATATCCTTCAGTTAAATTCAGCTATGTAAGTGCTGACATGGAAGCAGGCTTCCCCGGGAAAATGACTGTTGAGGTTGTTTATACCTGGACAGACAAAAACGAAATTATTATGGATTATAAAGCCACCACGGATAAAAAAACTGTGCTGAACATAACCAACCATGCATATTTTAATCTTCATGGCGCAGGAAATGGTGATGTTCTGGATCATCTGCTTACAATGAAGGCTTCCAATTATACCCCCTGGGATTCAATTATGATTCCAACCGGAGAAATTTTACCTGTTAAAGGGACTCCCTTTGATTTCACAACACCCCATACTATCGGAGAAAGAATAAATGAGGATAACAAACAGCTTAAGCTGGGCAACGGTTATGATCATAACTATGTTCTTGATAATAAGGAAAAAGTAGATGCATTTGTATATGAGCCTGTTAGCGGCCGCGTTCTTGAGGTTATTACCGACCAACCCGGTATACATCTTTATACCGGCAACTGGCTCAACGGAAAGAGGATAGGTCATGGAGGTAAAGCCTACCACAGGAGGTCGGCTATCTGCCTGGAGGCTCATCACTATCCTGATAGTCCCAATCATCCCAATTTCCCCACTACACTTCTGAGCCCCGGAGAGACATTTAAATCAACTACCATATACAGGTTTTCAGTAAAATAGAGAGCTGATTTTATAAGAGGATATCTCAAGCCATTTAGCCATAGAGAATGCAAAACTATACGCTAAATACGCCAAGCTATACTGCGGATATTCAGCTCTTTGCGAACTTTGCGCATAGACT
The DNA here is from genome assembly GCA_038247205.1 of Bacteroidales bacterium. Lineage (GTDB taxonomy): Bacteria > Bacteroidota > Bacteroidia > Bacteroidales > VadinHA17 > LD21. The sequence continues at coordinate 6,097 of JBBRVC010000082.1, read as the reverse complement.
TTGCGGCCTTTGCGGTTAATGGATTTCGACTTTTGAGACATCTTTTTTATCAACAGTTACCTGGTATCTATAAGATTAAGAAACAACTTTTTAGCAACTGCAGTTGCCGGTTCCTTCGACGCAAGATTTGCAAGAATATTCAGTGTCGAAAGAATTACCTCTCCCTCACCCAGAGGGAGCCTGTTAAGAGCACAAAAAATATCGCTTGTCTTACAATCACCCAGAGCCACTATCCATTCAGACCCATTTACATCGAGTGGAAGACCTGAAACGATACGTCTGTCGAAAGCAAAAAAATCACTGTAGAAACACTGGTATTCCCAATGCATCCCCTGTGATTGTGGAAGTCCCTGAAGATAAGGACTCTGGCCGACGAAATATCGTCCATTGGTTCCCAGACTTTTAATTCCTCCGGTTTTATAAAAAGCCGGGCGCCGTTTCTGCAGCTCATTAATCTTGCCAGCATAGTAGTCAGCACCCGACAGTACAATAAGCTTTGCACCTCTCCTGACTTTTTCAAAAATATCATTGCGGATCTCAGGGTCGACATTTTTAATGTCAAAGTTTCCTACAATTATAATATCTGTCTGATCGCCACCTGTATGATAAGGTATTGCCGATATCCCTAGTGACTTCTTAAGAAAATCCGTTACAATGCCGTTGTTTTCAAAAACTGTGATTTTCCCAGGAGTTTCATTACCTTTACTATAGTCTACAGCATAAATATCATCAAAGCCTGTTGCACTTTTAACACCATTTTTAGTAATAGTTGCATTTACTTTAAAGTACCCGGGTTTATCAATTACAGGAAGCTTTAAGCCCTCAAAGAGAAGCTGTCCGAATTCCTCCCCTCCTGTTACAGTTACCTTAACTTCCTTTGTCAGGTAGATGTTTCCATCTTCGTGTGTTAAATCTATGGAAAGGAGGCATTCTCCCTTAAGATCCTTCTCATTAACTATATAAAAATCAACTATCGGAGAAGTTCCTACAGGCACAACTTTTTGCCTGAGTTTAACAGCAACATACAGTGGCTGAGTATAATACTGTAGAATTGCCGGATCGGCAGTTGGATAGCGATAAACATCAGCTATGTCAGTACGGTTTATTTCCGAAGCCCAGCCATTAAGGTTATACCCATCAGCAATATTGCTCATACGAACATTTTCAATAGCCCTTGCATGATAATAATGCAGGTTACGGCCCATGCTCATTGTAAGCGCATCAACATCAGGATAAGAAGCCCTGAAGCCACTCTCATCAAGAAATTTATTGTAGGTATTGAACCAATCAACATGCTCCATTTCACGAAACCCTGTAGGCCCACCTGTTCTTTCAAGCTCCTCGGCAATTTTCTGAAGACGAACCATTGTTCCCCAGTTGCCTTCTTCTCCCCAGAATATGAGCTCTTTCTTATCCAGACGGTAAAGTGAATCGGCAAGTGAGGGTGTTGTAGGAGCATTTACGACGCCCCGTAAATAAAACTGCGGGTTCCGGTACATGAGATCCACATAACCGGGGTACGACATCCAGTGATGCTGATCCCACCAGTCATAACGAAGTTTATCGTCAAATGGCCTGGTATGTACTTTGTAGGGATCGTTTTCAATTCGCTCAAAGTATTTTATTTCCCTGTTCCGGTCGCTGTTGTAAGTGAGTATACGGCTCGGATCAAGTTTGTAAACCATTTTCATATTATCGTAATCATCTGCGGTAGGTTTGATCTCCGATTCGTTCTTCAGATTATAGATAACCATCGATGGATATGATCTGTCGCGAAGAATCATTCTCCTTAGCTTTTCCCTTCTTAAGTCAAGTGCCTGTTTATCAGGACCATCAATATTATCCTGTTTATTTGGAGTAACCATATATCCCCCCGGTTCTTCGTAAGTCATCAGTCCGTATTTATCTGCATAATCCAGAACAGGAGGTTGTCCTATAGCCCGATGAAGCAGCATCATATTGTAACCAAGATCGACAAGGATTTCAAGTTCTCTTTGCGCCATTTCGGGAGTTGCAAACATCCCGTTCTTTGGCCAGAATCCTCTGGTCATGGCTGCCATGATAAAAACACGTTTTCCGTTCAGATAAAACCTCTGGTCGCCGTCTTTTTCATCAATATTAAAATAGCGGAACCCAAACCTCTGCGATTTTGAATCGGTAATTTTGTTGTCACTACCTGTAAAGACAGCTTTTGCATTGTAGAGATTGGCCTTCTTAAGGTTACGGTGACCAGACAGTTCCCACAGCTTTGCTTTTGGAACGGTTGCTTTGAAGCTTACCGTCCGCTCACCTGCAGGAATTGTAACCGCTACCGATTTGCTCCATACAGCCGTTCCCGGATTCCAGAAATCATCCAGAGAGAGAGAAACATTACCCTTTTGTGGTCTGCCTGAATAATTATTAAGTGTAACAAACACACTAATAGTGTGAGGGTCAGGCTGATTCTGAACATACACATCCTCAACCACAACATCATCGGTGGCAACAAGAGTAACCGGACCGGTTATTCCTCCGAATCCATGGACTGCAGGAATAAGATTTTCGCCCCAGCGCATCAATATGTTGTCATTCCATGAAAAATTACCAACCGGATCAGTGATACGAACATCGAGCCTGTTTTCTGATCCGAACCGGACGAGATCGGTTATATTCACATCGAATGGAGTGTTTCCGATAACATCATAACCGGCGAGTTTATTATTTATGAACACCTCGCTTCGCAGGTTGGCTGATTCAAAATGAATTACCAGGCGTTTGCCTTTAAGCGATGGATCTAAAGTAAAAGTTCTGCTCCACCATGACACACCGATATAATCACCTGCAGTATCGGGCACCGCTCCGCCAATTTCACCCCAGTAATGCTCTTCGATTGTACCCGGCACAGCCACTATTTTATCGTAGTTTTTTGCAAGTTTATCCCAGCCGCCTGTTGGTGGATTAACAGGCAGTTTTGAAATATCCACTGGAGGGAGGAATATCTTATCATTATACCATAGTGCCGCCTGATCGCGCCACATACGCCAGCCATCACCTGACAGTACTATTTCGGTACGTCCGGTTTGGGCGGATAAAATACTGGGAAACAAGCAGATCACTGCTGTCAAAAAGAATAAGCGCTTTAAGATCATAATTTATGAGTTTATAAAAATCTAAGTTAAGTTTTTTCATGAATACTCTGATATAAATAACAAAAAAGAGGCCACCATAAGGAACCTCTTCTTAAATGCTTTGGATAATATTTTCTGCTTGTTACCAATTGGTTATTGATCCATCAGGTCTTTTATAGATTGGTAATCCTTCTTTCTTTTCAGTTACTTCTGCCACTAGTTCAATTTGCTTAAAATCAACCTCCACTCCAATCCCAGGACGCTCATTAGTCCACATTTTGCCTTCCCTGAAATCAAAATGCTGTGGTAAATGCGGAATATCGCGCTTTACGGAGGACTGGGCTTCCATCAACACAGGTCCGGGGTAGGTGCTGCATACATGCACAAGCGCTGATGTGGCAATAGGACCCGTGAAATGGGGGATCAGACCAACATAGTGCATTTCACATAATGCTGATATTTTCATAAACTCCGAAACTCCGCCGCAATTAGGTATTGTTACTCTGGAATGATCAAACAAATCAGCCTCTATTAATTCATTGAAATCCCACTTGTCTCCATAATGTTCTCCAACTGCGAGAGGGACATTTATTTTTTCCCTGACCATTTCATACTGTTTCTTGTTCTCGCTTCTTATCGGGTCTTCAATATACATCGGTCTGAGTGGCTCAAGAAGATTTGCCAGAGTTACCGCATCCATCATATCAAGTCTGGTATGAAAATCAATACACCAGTCACCTGTAGGACCTACACCTTCCCTTATCTGTTCACATTTTTTTACTGTTTCAATTATTGATTCCTTTGGAGTAAAGGGTGCGTCTCCCCGAGGACCTGATGCATCTGTCCGGAATGCCCTGAATCCCTGGTCCATACAAGCTTTGGCGTTGTCTTTCAGACTGGCTCCGGGGGCTCCCCGGAATCCGGTTGGATAACATTCAAGATAATTACGGACCTTACTTCCAAAAAGCTCATAAAGTGGCAATCCAAGAACCTTTCCTTTAATATCCCAGAGCGCCAGATCAAGGGCGCCCAAAGCATGGATTTTCTCCCGTCCCGGAGGATAGAAATAACTCCTGTACATCAACTGCCACAAGTGTTCAATCCGCAGCGGATTTTCTCCTATAAGAAGCTGAGCCAGTTCACTTACCAGAGAAGCAGTTCCTCCTTCACCAATACCGGTAATTCCTTTGTCCGTTTCAACCGTGACAACATGCATGCTCTGATTGGTCATTGGTGAAGATGGTGCTTTATACCATCTTATCCTTGTAATTTTGAGGTCCCTCATAATGTCGTTGGCTTTTTCCACCAGCGGAGTAGCAGCCGTTGCATTGCTTATCGAAGGGATAGCAAGTCCTCCCAGACCAATAGTAGCGATCGAACCCATAAATTGCCTTCTTGTATGGCCTTTTTGAGTCCCTGTGTTCTTTCCTTCAGGATTCTTGTTGATTGACATGAATTTTTGAGCTAGGTTAGTACTTAAAGAATATTTGATAAGGAACTAAAGTACTAATAACTATTGTATTTAAAAAAAAGGATATGCACAAACAAAAAAGAGGCCGCCTTCTTCCCGGCAACCTCTTTTTACATTTTGAATTATAATCTTACTTTTTGTCGTATACTGCATTAGTTGTTCTGTCACCGTCAGGAGTTGTTCTTGATGTTTTAACGGAAAGCGTTTTGGGATCAGTCAGAGTCCAGACTTCTGCTGTATTAATTGTTCTGGTTTCGCCATTCATATCAATAGTCATAGCAGTTTTGATATTCAGAGTTTTTCCGTCAGCCGACCATGTTGCAACTGATTTGCTGTTTCCCCTGCCTGTTGAGTTAACACTCTCTTTTCCGTCGAGAGTGTATTTGGATGTAGTTGTCATAGCCTCACCATTCTGGTTGGTTCTGGTTCTGTCAACGGTAAGAAGATTGGCTTCCTGTTTTGAAACAAAGTTACCGCCGCCCATTCTCATTCCACCACCTTGTCCCGGGGCATCACTCTTATCAGCATTCATTGTCCAGGTTCCTGAAAAATCAGATTTTGAACCCTGTGCATTTCCAGTGAGGGGAAGAAGCATAAAAGCCAAGATGATGATCAGTGATAAAAACTGAACTTTTTTAACATTTTTTTTCATACCTTTAATTATTGAGTTTGGTTGATATACTGATAAAGACAATCTGAGCAGAATTTTTATTCCACCATATCTAATATATATTTTGTAAATTTGGTAGAAAGCGATTAATAATCATAGTATTCCAAAAGAATCTTCGAAATTAGTTCACCTCAAACTTAACAAAATGACATCCTCAAAAAAAATTGGTCGACGTAAATTCCTGGGATCAGCTGCGGTTGCTTCCCTTGCAATTACTGTAGTCCCAAGGAGCGTGCTGGGAGGTAAAGGACATATCGCTCCAAGTGATAAATTAACACTGGGGTATATTGGTTGTGGGACCCAGGGATTAAGAGAAATGACAGGATTGATTGCAAATCCTGCTATTCAGATTGTTGCAGTTTGCGATCCGAACAAGTTTACTACCGACTATGTAGACTGGTCGCAGAACGGGGTTAGAAACAGCATTCGTACAGCTCTTGAAGATCCTTCATGGGGTGAAAGCATGAAAGGAATACCCGGTGGAAGAGACATTGGTCAGGAGTTTGTTCAGAAATACTATGCAAGGTCAAAGGGTTCCGGTAGCTACAAGGGTTGCACATCATATAGTGATTTCAGGGAACTTCTTGATAAAGAGAAAGATGTAAATGCCATTAAGATCATGACTCCCGATCATCTTCATGCTGCAGTTGCAATTGCTTCAATGCAACATGGCAGGCATGTGGTAACCCACAAGCCTATAGCCAACAGAATGCATGAAGCCAGGCTTACAATAGAAACAGCTGAAAAAAGCGGACTAAGCACCCATTTGCTTGCCTGGAGCAATAGGCCCGGATATGATATTGCAAAAAAATGGATCAATGATGGTATGATAGGAAGCCTGAAAGAGAT
>JBBRVC010000081.1:0-16805 GCA_038247205.1 Bacteroidales bacterium | reverse complement strand
GTTTCCCAGTATATCGATGGTATCGTAAACAGTAAATCTGGAGAATTCAATATAAGGCTCAGCAGGCAATTGTTCAATCTTACTGCATCTTGCAAAGGCAATGACAGGAAGAATTAAAAAAAGAAATTTAAGAGTTCTCATAGGTCCTGTGGTGATAATTTAAACTATAACAAAAATCACACCAATTTGTCTATTTTTTTCTAAAAAAAATTCTGATAGGCACACCGGTAAACTCAAATCTCTCTCTCATTCTGTTTTCAAGAAACCTTCTATAGGGATCTTTAACATATTGTGGCAGATTACAGAAAAATGCAAATGCAGGTGTGTAAATGGGAAGCTGTGTAATGTATTTGATCTTTACATATTTCCCTTTCAATGCAGGAGGCGGATTGCTTTTAATCACCTCGAGCATTACATCATTAAGTTCCGAAGTGGATATCTTCCTGTTTCTGTTCTCATTTACTTTTGCAACAAGATCAAGAATATTGTGAATACGCTGTTTGTTTGTTGCAGAAATAAAGAGGACAGGATAGTCGGTAAATGGTGCAGTTTTGTTTTTTATCTCCTTTTCCATTAACATGGAAGTATTGCTGCCCTTTTCTACGAGATCCCATTTATTTACCAGGATGATCATTCCTTTGTTATTCTTCTGTATCAGGGATATGATATTAAGATCCTGTGACTCAATACCTCTTGTTGCATCTATCAGGAGCAGGCAGATATCGGAATTTTCAATTGTCCTCACTGCCCTCATAACTGAGTAGAATTCAATATCTTCACTGACCTTTCCTTTTTTCCTTAATCCAGCGGTATCAACAAGAAGGAAATCGTGCTGAAATTTATTATATCTGGTAAATATTGAATCGCGGGTTGTTCCTGCAAGAGGTGTTACAATATTTCTTTCCTCACCAAGCAATGAGTTTACCAACGAGGATTTGCCTACATTAGGCCTGCCAACTATAGCGATTTTCGGAATATCAGGTACCGATTCAGGTACATCGTCGGGAAGATTCTTTACAACCTCGTCAAGTAGTTCACCTGTTCCGCTACCGCTCATGGAACTTAAAGCGAAATAATCTCCAAGGCCAAGGTTGTAGAATTCGGTTGCATCCATTAACCGCTGGTTATTGTCTACTTTATTTACGACCAGCAATACTTTTTTGTCTATTCTCCGGAGCATCGCTGCCACAGAAAGATCCAGGTCATGAATGCCAGTTGCAACATCCACCATAAACAGTATCAGATCAGCTTCCTCAATAGCGAGGAGTACCTGTTTATTTATTTCTTCTTCAAAGATATCATCTGAGTTCATGACATACCCTCCGGTATCAATAACTGAAAAGTCAACGCCATTCCAGTTACTCATTCCGTAATTCCTATCACGTGTCACTCCGCTTATTTCATCAACAATAGCCTCCCGCGATTGTGTAAGTCTGTTAAACAGAGTAGATTTACCAACATTGGGTCTTCCAACTATTGCTACTATTTTGCTCATAAGTGTTTTTAAATTGTATTAACGGTATCCAAATCGTTTTAGCAGGAGGGACTTGTCTCTCCAGTCTTTCGTAACTTTTACATATAATTCAAGGAAAACTTTTTTTCCGAAAAAATCTTCCATATCGTGGCGAGCTTCGGTTCCTACTCTCTTTAGCATTGACCCCTTATGACCTATAATTATTCCTTTCTGGCTTTCGCGTACAACATGAATTAATGCCCTGATCTTTGTGATATCTTTTTCTTCTTCAAAGCTTTCTATTTCTATTTCAACAGAGTAAGGGATCTCTTTCTTATAATGAGTAAGAATCTTTTCACGTATTATTTCAGAGGCAAAGAACCGCTCGTATTTATCGGTAAGCTGATCTTTTGGAAAAAATGCAGGACCAACAGGGAGTTTCCTAAGTATCTCACTTAGGAGCACATCCAGATTAAAATTTTTGAGTGCTGATATAGGAATGACAGGTGAATCGGGAAATGAGAGATGCCATGATTCGACAATTTTTTCCAGATCAGCCTGGTTTGAGAGGTCTATTTTGTTAATTGCAATAATGGAAGGAATTCCTGAGCCCTGAAGCTTTTCTACAAATTCACTCCTTTTTTCTTTAAATTCTGTAACATCGGTTACATATAGTATCACATCAGCATCCGTAAGAGCAGTGTTTACAAAGCTCATCATTGATTTCTGAAGCTCATACTTCGGAGTAAGAATTCCGGGTGTATCAGAATAAACTATCTGAAAATCATCACTGTTGACGATTCCCATTATCCGATGTCGTGTAGTCTGAGCCTTTGATGTAATTATAGAAAGCTTTTCACCTACAAGAGCATTCATAATAGTAGATTTCCCGACATTGGGATTTCCTAGTATATTGACAAAACCTGATTTGTGATCCATCTTAAATGATTAAAAAATACCTCTTTTGAGCATTGCAATTTCTTTATCGGTAAGAAATCTCCATTTACCTCGTTTAAGGTTTTTCTTTGTTAAACCGGCAAAATATACCCTGTCAAGTTTCTTTACTTTATATCCGAGTAATTCAAACATACGCCTTATCACCCGGTTCTGACCTGAATGTAATTCGATACCTATCTGGCTCTTATCTTCCTGATCGGCATAGGATACCGCATCCGCTGCAACTATCTCACCATCAAGCTCAATACCTTCTGTAAGCTTAAAAAGATGAGCCTTTGTTACAGGTGCGTCAAGGAAAACATGATATATTTTTTTCCGCTTGTACTTCGGGTGAATAAGCTTCCCGGTCAATTCGCCATCATTAGTCAGAAGAAGTACTCCGGTAGTCGCCTTATCAAGCCGCCCCACAGGATACACTCTCTCCTGGCAGCCATCGCCGATAAGCTCTAGAACAGTATGTTCTGCATGAGGATCTTCAACGGTTGTAACATAATCCTTTGGTTTATTCATTACGATATAAACCTTTTTCTCGGAAGTGAGTTTTTTACTTTTGTACCTTACCTCGTCACTGTTACTGACTTTGGTGCCCATATCGGTTACCTGCTTACCATTAACAGTGATATATCCATCCCTGATGAGTTCATCAGCTTCTCTCCGGGAGCAAACACCGCTGTTGGCAATAAATCTGTTGAGCCTCATGAGCGTGTCTTTTCCTGAAGGTTTCCTATTCTCCATAAACATAATAATATCAGGCCGCAAAGGTACAATTATTTGGGGATATTATAGTTTGATGATTTTTTTGCAACTTTGTAAGTCTGAAAAATTGAAATTGTATGGCATTAATAAAATCCATTTCCGGTATAAGGGGAACCATAGGAGGAAGGCCTGGCGAGAGCCTTTCACCAATAGATATTGTAAAATTCGCAGCAGCTTTTGGTACATGGGTTAAGAAACGTCATCAGAAAAAAAAGCTTTCCCTGATAATAGGTCGAGATGCACGTAAATCAGGTTCGATGGTAAGCGGATTGATTTCAGTCACTCTGCAAAACATGGGAATTAATGTCATTGACCTTGGTATGGCCACAACACCGACAGTTGAAATTGCTGTCACAGGTACCGGGGCTGATGCAGGGATTATAGTAACAGCAAGTCACAATCCGGCTCAATGGAATGCTCTGAAGCTGTTAAATGAAAAGGGTGAATTTTTATCATCCGATGACGGGTTGTCGGTACTTAAGTTTGCTGAATCAGAGGATTTTGAATTTGTTCCACTTGAGTTGGCAGGTTTGTTGAGTGTCGATACATCATGGCAACAAAAGCATATAGCTCAGATACTTGCACTTCCTTTGGTGAATGTAAACGCAATCAGGGCGGCAAAATTTTCAATAGCGATTGATTGTGTTAATTCTGTTGGTGGTCTGATCCTGCCTGTACTACTCAAAGCTTTAGGTGTTGAGGCAGTCCATCAGCTGAACTGTACTCCTGATGGAAATTTCGCGCACAACCCTGAACCCTTGCCCGAAAATCTAAGAGATATTTCAGAATATGTTGTAAAACAAAAATCTGATCTTGGTTTTGTTGTTGACCCTGATGTTGACCGGTTGGCTATAATTTGTGAAGATGGTTCAATGTTCGGAGAGGAATACACACTTGTATCAGTGGCTGATTATATTCTTGTCAGCACCCCGGGCAGCACTGTATCTAATTTATCATCAACAAAAGCATTGAAGGATATTTCTGAAAAATTTGGATGCAAACACTTTTCTTCGGCAGTAGGCGAGGTAAATGTTGTTGAAGAAATGAAAAGAGTTGGAGCAGTAATAGGTGGTGAAGGAAATGGTGGCGTTATTTATCCGGAGCTGCACTATGGACGTGATGCACTTGTGGGAATTGCATTGTTTTTATCTCATCTGGCTGTAGGAGGGATGAAATGCTCTCAACTGAGGAAAAAATATCCTGATTATGTTATTTCAAAGAAAAAATTATCCCTTGATCCTTCACTTGACTTTAATACCGTAACAGAGGCTGTGAAAAGCAGATTTCAGGGATACCTGATTGATGAAAGAGACGGTTTATGGATCGGACATGCTGATGGCTGGGCACAGATCAGAAAATCAAATACAGAACCCATAATGCGGATATATGCCGAAGGCAGAAATGCTAATGAAGCCTGTGAGAAGGCAGACAGGATCATAGAAATTGTTAATAAAATTTAAAAGGGTTCTAAATTTAAAATTCTCCGGAATAAATCACCCCTGAATTGTGTCTTTAGAGAGTAAAAGCAGAAATGCCCGGCCATGAAAGATATCTTTTCCGGTAGGTTTCTCACTTTTAGATAATTTTTTTTGCTGTTTTTGAAACATTAAATTAGTACAAATTTCAAATGAAAAGAACAATTATTATCACAGGTATTCTGGTGGTTGCTGCAATCATAATTCTGGTTTTGATCGGCAAAGTGGGTGCAAAGAAAGATATTTCAAATTTATATGCTGAGGCACAGAAAGGTCAGTTTGATATCATTGTAACCACTACAGGTGAGTTGCAGGCTGAAAATTCGACCGACATCAAAGGGCCCGAAATTACACAGAGCAGGAATATCCGGGCAGCAGATATCAAGATTACCGATATGGTAGCTGAAGGTACTGAAGTTAAACAGGGTGATTATGTTGCCACACTTGACAGAACGGCATTTGATAATACTCTGAAAGATGAGCTTGAACGATTGACCACTTTCGAAACCAACCTTGAAGTTAAGATCCTTGACACTGCAGTAACTCTTAGTAATTTACGAGACAATATTAAAAACCTCAGGTTTACTGTTGAAGAAGCAGAGATCACTCTTCAGCAGTCAAAGTATGAACCTCCCACAACTATCAGACAAGCAGAAATATCGCTTGATAAAGCGAAGCGTTCCTTCGATCAGAATGTCAGGAGCTACTCCCTCAGGGTTGAACAGGCTAAATCTGATATGAGAAACATTAAGAATAATCTTAACGAACAACGTGAAAGGGTAAGCGATCTGAAGGAAGTCCTTTCAAAATTCATCGTCTCAGCTCCCTCCTCAGGTATGATCATATACAAAAGGGACAGAATGGGAACAAAGAGGAAAGTAGGTTCATCTATCAGTCCTTGGGATAATGTAGTTGCAACACTTCCGGATATGACATCAATGATCTCAAAGACATATGTTAATGAGATTGATGTGAGCAAGGTAAAATCAGGTCAGCAGGTAGAAATGGTTGTTGATGCATTTCCTGATAAAAAATATACCGGTTCAGTTCTAAGTGTTGCAAATATCGGAGAACAATTGCCAAATGCTGATGCGAAAGTTTTTGAGGTCCTTATCAAGGTCGATCAGTCTGATCCTATTCTAAGACCTTCAATGACAACAGGTAACAAGATTATAACTAAGACAATAAGTGATGTAATTTATATACCACTGGAAAGTGTTCAGGCAGGTGCTGACACTATTCCTTTTGTTTACATGAAAGATGGAACAAAACAGATTGTTGTTCTGGGTGAATCGAATGAAAACAATGTTGTTGCAGAACAGGGTATTGAAGAAGGTCAGCAGATTTACCTGAGTACCCCTGAAGAGCTTGAAAAGTTTAAGATTGCAGGGGAGAACCTTATTACTATAATAAAGGAAAGAGAAAAAGTTAGGAAGGACGAGGAGATGAAGATGCAGCAGCAAGGCATTAATGGACGTGCGCAGCGTGGCAACAGAATGAATCTTACCCCTGAGCAAATTCAGCAATTCCAAAAAATGAGAGGTAACCGTACCGGTGGCGATTCAACAATGAGACGTCGGGTTGAAGGGCAGCAGCCGGCTCAGCAGGGTGGAAGACAGAACACTACTGCTCCTGCCCAGACAAGGATCCAGAATTAATTTAAACCCGGAAATAAGATGTTCAAGTTTATATTAAGATATTTCCATGATATTGAAATTGCTGTAGAGTCAATAATTTCAAACAAACTGAAGTCAATGCTTACCGCATTAGGCATCATTTTCGGGGTGGCCGCAGTTATAGCGATGCTGGCCATAGGAAAAGGGGCCAAACAGGAGATCATGGAACAGATGAAAATGGTTGGTGTGAATAATATTCTCATAAACCCTGTGATCCCCGACAAATCTTCATCAGGTGAAGAAGGAGAAAAGCAGCAGAAGAAGTTTTCGAGGGGACTGAATATGCTCGATGTTGAAGCAATCAGGGAAACCCTTCCGTCAGTGAAAAGAATAAGCCCTGAGATATCATTCAATTCTACCGCTATGCTAAATGGTGTAAGATACACTGCCAAGCTTGTGGGAGTGTCGAATGATTATTTTCATCTGTATAATCTACCTCTGGTATCAGGCGGAGTATTTAATGAATACCAGGCTCAGAATGGAATACAGGTATGTATTATCGGTGCCAATATTAGGGCAAAATTCTTCAGCAAGATTGACCCCCTGGATCAGTATATAAAGTTTAATGGGATATGGCTCAAGGTTATAGGAGTTCTTCAGAAAACGAATGTAAGCCTTACCGGCTTTGAAGAAAAGGGTGTCAATGTTTACAATGATAATATTTATATCCCTATCCAGACTATGCTCCTCAGATATCAGAACAGAGCGTTGATAAATACAAAAATGGTTTCCGAGGCATCTTCCAGCGTAATGATGTTTGGTGGTGGCGGCGGGCCGGGAATGGCCAGAATTATCGTAAGCAGTTCTGACGCGTCTTCAGATGTTGAGACTAACTATAATCAGCTCGACAGAATTGTTGTTCAGGTAGAAGAAACAGAGCAGCTTAATCCGACAACTGAAATCATCAGCAGGATGCTTGCCCGAAGACATTCAAATGTAAAGGATTTTGAAATAACTGTTCCTGAGCTTCTTCTTAAGCAGCAGCAAAGGACAAAGGATATTTTCAATATAGTACTTGGCGCTATTGCCAGCATATCGCTTATAGTAGGGGGTATAGGTATTATGAATATCATGTTTGCTTCAGTAATGGAGAGGATCAAGGAGATCGGTACAAGAATGGCAATTGGTGCAAAAAAAATGGATATTGTTGTTCAGTTCCTTTCAGAAGCCGTACTTATAAGCGTATCAGGAGGATTCATCGGCGTTTTTCTGGGAGTTATAATGGCCAAGTTGATTGAACAGATTGCCGGTATTATGACTGTTGTTTCCTTCTTTTCTGTATTTATAGCATTCGGTGTATCAGCGGCCGTGGGAGTCATATTTGGTTACTCACCGGCAAAACGAGCTTCTGAAAGAGATCCGATAGAATCATTAAGATATGAATAATTTGTTTAAGATGAAGAAAATTTATTTCCCGTTTCTTTTATCCATTATATTGTTTTCAGTACATAATCTGAATGCGCAGGATTTAAAAAAACTGACCTTCGATGAGGTAATTTCACTAGCCGAAGAACAATCACCAAATGCTCTGATAGCCAAACATCGTTTTCGTGCAAGCTATTGGTTGTACCGTACTTTTGTTGCTCAATACCGGCCTTCTCTGATGCTTAGCGGAACAACTCCGAATTATAGTACAGCATATGAAAGGGTATACGTTGGAAATCAGTGGGAATACAGGTCGACTAATGTTTTAAGAAACCTGGCTTCTCTTTCATTATCACAAAATATTGGATTAACGGGTGGTTCAATTTCCCTTAATTCGGATCTTACACTTGAAAATGATTTTGAAAATGTTAAGCGTAATTATATTACTGCTCCTATAAGCATAGGTCTAAATCAGCCTATTTTTCGTTACAATTCCTTAAAATGGCAAAAAAAGACTGAGCCACTTAAATATCAGGCCGCAAAGAAGACTTTCCTTGCTAACATAGAATCTGTTCATCAGCAGGCAGTTATGAGCTTTTTTCAATTGGCCACAGCCCAAATAAACAAGCAGATTGCCGAGATGAATTATTCAAATGCTGATACACTCTGGCGTATTGCAAAAGGCAGGTATGATCTGGGAACAATCGCCGAGGATGAACTTTTACAGATGCAATTATCGTGGCTTAATGCCGAAACTGCCAGAAAAGAAGCAGAGATGAATCTCCGTGACAGGGAAATCCGTCTGAGATCCTTCCTTGGCTTCAATGAAAATGTAAGGCTTGAGCTTGTCCTTCCAAACACAGTACCAAACTTACAGGTTGATGTACAGGAAGTTCTCGAACTTGCACGTGCCAATAATCCGGAGATGTTAACCCAACAACTCACTCTGCTTACTGCACAGAGTAATGTAGAGCAGGCCAAGGCTGAAAAAGGACTTAATGCTAACTTAATTGCTGCTTTTGGTTTACGCGATCAGGATCCAGACTTCACGCCTGCTTATCAGCAATCGAATCAGCAGCAGAGCATCAGGGTAGGTTTTTCACTTCCAATCCTAGATTGGGGTCTTGGAAGAGGGAGATACAAAATGGCGCAGTCATCACTTGAGTTGGCTCAGGTTCAGTCGAAACAGGCACTTACTGATTTTGAGCAGAACTTATTGCTTGATGTAGAGCAGTTTAATCTGCAGGCTAACCAGGTTGCAATTGCAGCCAAATCAGACACCGTTGCAATGAAAATGTATGAGGTTACAAAGCAGAGATTTCTTATTGGGAAAATTGCTGTTCTGGAACTGAATAATGCGGATACAAAAAAAGACCAGAATAAAAGAGCTTACGTACAGTCTCTCATGAATTACTGGAATTATTTTTATAATATCCGAAATCTTGCGTTATATGATTTCATACACAGAAGGCCCCTTGAAACAGATTTTGAGAGGTTGCTCGAGTAGGAATGGCGTTACATTTTAATAATTAGGGCCGGATTACTGAATTCAGCCCTTTTTTTATAAAATATTTTTATCTTTGCGCCTCATTAAATTAGAATTAAGAAAAAATTTCCGAATAATTCAAACAATAAGAAATGCAGAATAAAGCAGCTATCCTCATTCTTGCCATCGCATTAGGGTTGGTATCAATATACCAGCTTTCGTTCACCGGCGCAACTTACAAAGTAAAGCAAGACGCCAAAAAAATTGCAAAGGGTGATCTGGTAAAACAAAATGCCTATATCGATTCAATCTCACTTCTTCCCAAAGAAGAGTGGAGTTTTCTAGGCAACACTTTTAAAGAGACCCAGAAAAAAGAATTAAATCTTGGTCTTGACCTTAAAGGTGGAATGAATGTTATCCTCGAAGTTTCTGTTGAGGATATTCTCAAAGCGTTATCAAACTATAACACTGACAAGACATTTACAACTGCACTTGTCAGAGCAAGGGAACTTCAGAAGCAGAGCCAGGCTGATTACCTGACACTTTTCGGAAGAGCATTTCAGGAGGCTGATCCGAATGCAAAACTAGCTTCTGTTTTCGGGACAGTTGATATGAAGGAAAAGATAAATTTCAATTCCACCAATGACGAGGTAATGAAGGTTCTTGATGAGGAAGTAACTGCTGCAATTGCAAATGCTTTCAATATCCTTCGTACAAGGATTGACCGTTTCGGTGTTGTTCAGCCTAACATTACACAGCTTTCAACAAAAGGACGCATACTTATTGAGCTACCCGGACAGAATGATCCCCAAAGGGTAAGAGAGTTGCTTCAGGGTACAGCCAGTCTGGAATTTTGGGAGACATATGAGAACGGTGAAATTTTAGGGTATCTTTCAGCAGCTAATAACCTTCTGAGAGATATTCAGGCAAATACCGATAATGTTAGTTATGTGCCTGCAGAGTCAGCTAATCAGCAAACACCATCTGACACTACAAAACAGGATCAGTCCCTTCTTGACCTTATTGAAAAAGATACTACGCAGGTTCCGGGTGCTGAAACACGCGAAGAATTCACTAGACAAAACCCTCTTTTTGGTCTGCTCAGTCCAAGAGTAACACCTCAGGGTGAGCCATTGCCATCAAGCATGATTGGACTAGCAAGCTCGAAAGACACAGCAAGAGTTAACAGATATCTGAAAATGAATCAGGTACGGGCTCTTTTCCCACGTGACCTTAAACTTATGTGGAGCCAGAACCCTTACCAGTATGACCCATCCCTTAGTTTATACGAGCTTCATGCAATAAAAGTTACAACACGCGACGGAAGAGCACCTTTGGACGGTGACGTTGTAACAGCTGCAAGACCCACCTCAGGAGTTACAGGTTCAGAGGTTAAAGTAGATATGTCGATGAATGCTGAAGGTGCAAAGATATGGGCAAGAATGACACGCGAAAATATCGGCCGCTGCCTTGCTGTTGTTCTTGATGGTTATGTTCGTTCATATCCAAGAGTACAGGGTGAGATATCAGGTGGTAATACAGAAATCACAGGTGACTTCACAATTGAGGAAGCTGATGACCTTGCAAACATCCTTAAATCAGGTAAGCTTCCGGCTCCTGCAAGAATAATTTCAGATACCATTATTGGCCCCACCCTTGGTAAAGAGGCTATTAACTCAGGTATGGTATCATTTATAATCGCGTTTATTATTGTGCTGCTTTATATGGTGTTCTATTACAGCCGGAGCGCAGGAACAATTGCAGATATTGCACTCTTTGCCAACGTATTTCTTCTGATGGGAGTTTCAGCATCACTGGGAGCAGTTCTTACGTTACCTGGTATTGCCGGTATTGTCCTTACAATGGGTATGTCGATTGACGCCAACGTTCTTATCTTTGAAAGGATCCGTGAGGAACTCAGGGCTGGAAAAGGCATTAAGCTGGCTGTTGCAGATGGATATAAAGGTGCCATGTCGGCCATTATGGACTCTAACATTACTACATTACTGACGGGTATCATTTTATATATATTCGGAACCGGACCTATAAAAGGTTTTGCCACAACACTCGTAATTGGTATTTTTACGTCATTATTCTGTGCAATATTCGTAACTCGTTTATTTTATGAGTGGCTTCTCAAAAAGAATGTCAAGTTATCTTTCTCTATTAAGATTACAGCCAATATTTTAAAAAACACCCACGTTGATTTTATTGGTAAAAGAAGAATGTTCTATATTATATCCATACTTGTTACTGTTATTGGCGTTGGATCGTTATTTATTCGCGGATTAAATCCAGGTATTGATTTTACAGGAGGAAGAACTTACGTAGTCAGATTTGATGAGACAGTTAAAACAGCCGATGTGGCTCAGAATCTTACAGTTGCTTTCGGTGAAACACCACAGGTTGTAACTTTCGGAAGCGATAATCAGGTAAGGATCACCACCAAGTATAAGATCGAAGAAACAGGCGTAGACGATGAAATTGAAACTGCTCTTTACAACGGACTTAAGAGTATGGTACCTGCCAATGTTTCAAAGGAAGAATTTCTATCGAAATACAGGGTGAGTTCAGAAACAGTTGGTCCAACAATCGCAGCCGATATCAAGACTAAGGCTATATGGGCCGTGTTCCTGTCACTTATTATCATGTTCCTCTATATTTTTATCAGGTTCAGGAACTGGCAATACGGATTTGGTGCAATGGTTGCTGTTGCTCATGACGTTATGATAGTAATTGGAATTTATTCTCTCTTCTGGGGCATATTGCCATTCACCATGGAGATTGACCAGGCGTTTATTGCTGCTATCCTTACCGTTATTGGGTATTCTATAAACGATACTGTGGTCGTGTTTGACAGGTTACGCGAATTTCTACCGCTACACAGAAAACGTCCGGTTAAAGATGTTATCAATCTGGCTATGAATGATACCCTTAGCCGTACACTTAATACGGGGGTTACTTCAATTCTGGTACTTATAGCAATGTTCTTTTTCGGAGGTGCAACTATCAGAGGATTTTTATTCGCTATGATTGTAGGTATCGTAGTGGGTACATATTCATCGATATTCGTGGCTTCCTCAATAGTCTATGATACGACAAGGAAAAAAGGTATTAAAATGTAAACGATATATAAGTTAACAAATGGAGACTGATCAGAAATAGATAGTCTCCTTTTTTTATTTCCTTTAACACTATATATTTATGAATATCATTAAACTTTTCTAACTTTGTCATCAATAAAATAAAAGGTCATTCGTTATATTTTAATATGAGCGGACAAGAAATCTTTGTAATTGTAATTGTTGCCCTTTTACTTTTCGGTGCTGAGAAATTACCTGAAATGGCAAGGACCGTAGGCAAGGGGATGCGTGATTTCAGGAAAGCAACTGATGAGATCAGGAGAGAGCTTGAGTCGAGCACAAAAGATATCAGGCAGGATTTTAATGAAGTGACTACCTCAATAAAGAAGGAAGTTTCAGTAATGTCGGAAAATATCCAGAAGGATGTAACGGAATTTTCGGGCAATATTCAAAAGGAAGTTACAGAGGTCTCTGATAAAATTCAAAAGGATGTAAATGAGTTTACCGATGACATTCAAAAAGAAACAGCAGAAGTAAACAGCAGTATTCAGAAGGAATCAGATCAGACTACCGAAAAAATCCAGCAGGAGATAAACAAGGCCAACGAGAGCGCCATGAACGATGCAAATGAAGAGGAACGCCGGAGGAAAGAGATAGAAGACCCATACGGTTTGTCTGATTAAGTCGTCCTTTTCCCATATCTATGATACAAACTTCAGGTATAACAAAGTCATACGGAGGATTAAAGGTTCTCAAGGGAATTGATATCGAGATAAAAGACAAAGAAGTTATTTCAATTGTAGGTTCCAGCGGCGCAGGCAAAACAACGCTTCTCCAAATCTTAGGAACACTGGATAAAGCCGATAACGGCACAATTTTCTATAATGGCATAGATATCAGTAAGTTGAAAGGCAAATCGCTGGCCGCATTCCGTAATAAAAACATAGGATTCGTATTCCAGTTTCACCAGTTGCTTCCTGAATTTACTGCCTTGGAAAATGTTTGCATACCTGCATTCATCGCGGGGAAGAGTAAGGCAGAGGCGGAAGCAAGGGCTACTGAGCTACTGGGTTTTCTTAGCCTGAAAGACAGGATGGAGCACAAGCCATCAGAACTGAGCGGGGGTGAACAGCAAAGGGTGGCTGTAGCCAGAGCATTGGTTAATAACCCTTCTGTCATACTCGCAGACGAACCATCAGGAAATCTTGATACTGAGAATAAGAATGAGCTTCACAAGCTGTTTTTTAAGCTAAGGGATACCTTTGGGCAAACTATCATTATTGTCACACACGACCGGCAGCTAGCAAATATGTCGGATCGAATCCTCCAGATAAAAGACGGGCTTATTGTAAATGAGGGCTAAACCATCATATAACCAATCCCTTCAGGCGAATCAAATAATTCGAGTTACATCATGGATTTTTATTAAATTTTTCATAAAATTTCAGGTAGAATGTATAACTTGAATTTTTAATGTATAATTTTGGAACAATTTTATATCGTATTCTGTTATAATATTTAATGAAGAAGGTATTTTCCATATTCATTTCATTTTTAATGGTAGCCGCAATGTTGCACATTTCTGTGGCAATGCACTATTGTGAAGGTAAAGAAGTGGCTACAAAGGTTTCGCTTACCGGAAAATTAGCTTCATGCGGTATGACATGCTCAGAAGAAGAATTACCTCTTCAAGGGACTAACTTTTCCAACCATTGCTGTGATAACACTTTAACCTTTTGTGGAATCAGTAGTAATTACTCACCTGAATATTCATTTATACCAGAATCATATCAGTACAATTTTCAGCTTTTGGAAATTCCTGTAGAGTTATCAGCCAAATCCCAAACAGATCAAAATATTTTATATACAAATGTAAGTCCTCCAGGGGTTTTGATGTCCACCAATGTGGACTTCTCGAACATTTGTGTATTCCGTATCTGAATTTCCCATTCTCTCCCATTTCTTGCAAATGAGATATAAATCTCATTTGATTCTCGCTATTGTTTTCAATTAGTCCAGGTATTTACAACATTAATTATTCAATTCAATGAAATCGTTAAGAATTTTTCTTACACTATTATTTGCTGCCATTCTGGGAGTAACAACATATGCTCAGACATATGAACATATGGTTATGGACCAGCAAACCTCGAAAATCGAAATTTTTAAAGTTTTGGGTAACTGAAATGCAATTTTATTGAAAATAAAAAAATGAACGAAAACAACATATTTAACCGATTGGTTAAGTTTTTCCTCGACAACCGGCTGATAACCTTTATCTTTCTTATCGCTTTTGTGGTCATGGGATTGGTAACCATGCCGTTCAACCTGAAATCAGGTTTCTTACCAAGAAATCCTGTCCCGGTAGATGCAATTCCCGATATTGGCGAAAACCAGCAGATAGTTGCAACTGAATGGATGGGACGTTCTCCAAGGGACATTCAGGATCAGATAAGCTATCCGTTAACTACTGCCTTATTAGGTATTCCCGGAGTTCAGACAATCAGAAGCACATCCATGTTTGGGATGTCCTTTATCTACATCATTTTTAAAGATAATGTGGAGTTTTACTGGAGCAGGTCCAGAATCCTTGAAAAACTGAATTCTCTTCCGTCCGGGACATTACCTGCCGGAGTACAGCCGGCACTTGGACCAGATGCTACAGCCCTCGGCCAAATTTTCTGGTATACGCTTGAAGGAAGGGATCCAAAAACAGGAAAGCCAAATGGCGGGTGGGATCCATCCGAGCTTAAAACCATCCAGGATTTCTATGTAAGGTATAGCCTTTCAACTGCAGAAGGTGTCTCTGAAGTAGCTTCAGCTGGAGGATTTGTTAAAGAATACCAGGTCGATCTTAATCCAAATGCTCTAAAGGCTTATAATGTGTCAGTTATGGATGTTATGACTGCTGTACAGAACAGCAACCTTGATATCGGAGCCGAAACTATTGAGCTTAATAATGTTGAATACATTATTCGCGGTTTGGGTTATATAAAGAACCTGGATGACCTGGAACTATCAGTTGTTGCGGTTCGAAATAATATTCCTGTTCGAATAAAAGATGTTGCTGTGGTGTCATTTGGTCCCGGAACACGGCGTGGCGGGCTTGATAAAGCAGGTTCAGAGGCAGTAGGCGCTGTTGTGGTTGCACGCTATGGCTCTAACCCGATGGAAGTTATCAATAATGTAAAGGATAAGATAAAGGAAATTGAATCTGGTTTGCCACAAAAAACTTTACCGGATGGATCTGTTTCAAAAGTAACTGTAGTACCGTTTTATGACAGAACTGGTTTGATAATGGAAACAATTGGTACTCTTGAGGCTGCACTATCACACGAAATCCTAATAAGCATTATTGTTATCATTGTGCTTGTCCTGAACCTGAGAGCTTCCTTGATTGTAGCGGCCTTATTGCCCATTGGTGTATTAATGACATTTATAATGATGAGGTTCTTTGGAGTAGATGCCAATATTGTAGCGCTTTCAGGTATTGCCATAGCTATCGGTGTTATGGTGGATATCGGAATTGTCGACGTTGAGAATATTCTCCGGCATCTTGAAATGCCTGAAAATCATGGAATAAGGGGCAAAAAATTAATGAAGGTTATCTATGAGGCAACAACCGAGGTCAGGGCAGCAGTTGTGACTTCAATTGCTACAACGATTGTAAGTTTCCTTCCTGTATTTGCCATGCAGGCCCAGGAAGGTAAGCTTTTTCATCCTTTAGCCTTTACCAAAACCTTTGCATTGATATCGGCATTCATTCTGGGCATAATTGTTTTACCCACACTCGTTCATATATTCTTTAATATTTCCTTCGACAAGAAAAAGATTAAGCTTGTATGGAACAGCATCCTGATCTCAGCAGGTGTCATATTCGTTGTTTTCTGGCAAATGTGGCCTGCAATTGCAATAATAGCCGTTGGTATAAATAATCTTCTGGGTTACAGGTGGTCTGAGAAGCGGAAGGAATATCCGAACTATCTGAATATCATAATTACTGTATTGTTTGCAACATGGTACCTGTCTGTTGAATGGCTGCCTCTCGGAGCACACAAGAGCGTATTTGCAAATTTCATTTTTGTGGCAGGGATTGTGACAGTTATCCTGCTTGGATTAATGTCAATGGTACATTTTTACGAGAATATTCTTCGATGGGCATTAGAGAATAAATGGAAGTTCCTGATGATTCCTGCATTCACCCTTTTATTTGGTCTGCTGGCCTGGCAAGGCATTGATAAAGTTTTCGGTTTTATTCCTAAAGCTGCTGAAAAAATCGGATGGAAAAGCTTTCGTCAGACTTCAGCATGGCAGGGTGCTGTTAAAACATTTCCCGGGACAGGAAAGGAGTTCATGCCTTCCCTTAATGAAGGCTCTTTCCTTCTGATGCCTACAAGTATGCCTCATTCAAGCATTGAAAAAAATCTTCAGTATATTGAAACTCTTGATAAGCGGCTTGCTGTAATTCCCGAAGTTGAAATTGCCGTGGGTAAATGGGGCCGGGTAAATTCTGCCCTTGACCCCGCACCCATCCAGATGTTTGAAAATACTATC
>JBBRVC010000080.1:0-16959 GCA_038247205.1 Bacteroidales bacterium | reverse complement strand
TTTTTGCTTTGGGACGACAAAGTTAATATATCTTTCCAGTTATCCAAAAAAAATCGAGATATATTTTCCGGCTCTCCAACTTCCTCATCCCTTCTCTATCTAGCCGGAACTCTATCTCTTCTAACCCTTCAACCAACTCTTTCGCCTTAAGCGGGTGCAAAGATAATAATAGATTTTTTTCATGCAAGAAAAGTACAAAGAAAATCACAAATAAATTTAAGTATTTTCAAAATTATACAGCCAATTGCAGCTCCAAAAACACCATAAATGTCTCATAATGAAAATGTAAAAATACCTTCAATTATTTTGAAAAAATAAAGAAAAAATGCAATCAATTGCCCCTTGAGAAACGGTTAAGGTCAATACTTACCTTTAATGACTGTTCATGGAAGACTTTACTTTCAAGAAAATGGAGCGTATAAACCAGTTTCATATTCACCTTCGAATTTCGTAAAAATCTTATGTAAATGTCTGATCGATTGTATGTTCGGGCTCTGTATACGGGATCTCCCCAGTAAAGTTCATTCCCATGATCATTATAAAAGTATTGTGTCCCCTTCCCTTTATAGAAAGTGTTAAGCAATCCAATACCTTTGTGCTCTACCCTTGCCTCCATTAAAAAGCCTCCCCTGTTTATCACACCTGTCTGATCAGCCCTCGATCGTTCAAGACCTATAGCCCAGCCTGCATTAAAATCCAGTTGTGTCAATCCGGTTAAAGGTGCGAGGTTAACACCCACTGATGTAAGGAACAGAAGGTTATCATGGAGGGCTTCATCAATTACCGGGTTCATTTTACTGGCAAAATGATACATGTAACCGAAATGCTGTGCATAAAGAATACCTATATTATATCTACCCGAAAAACCAATAAAGAAAGCTTCTCTTGTAACTTCGGTTTGCCTGCCCGTCCAGTCGAGCCATACATTAAGATAATTCTGATTTCTTCCGACCTCCCAGAAGATCCCGTTTATGTTTGGCCTGTAATAAGATATTGAATCCTGAAAAAAGATCCTTGGATACTTCTCCAGTACGTTGTTCCTGGGGAAGGCTCCCATTGTAAAACGGAATGGTTCCTTATTATAATGAAAATAAGCCGTCGGATAATAATAATCTATGGCATTTGTACTGCCAAACTCATGTACAAGGCTCACTCCTGCACCAAAACTGTAAACTGAGTCCCAGCGTAAGCCCGCTTCCGGCGATAAAGCTACACCCGACATGGTCTGAGGAACTTTAAATGATGACCCGCTGAATTCGGTGTTGTCGAAAAAAGTAAATAACCCAACCTTCCAGTTAAAATCCTGAGATTTTGCTTCTGCATTAAATAAAGAACATAAAATCAATGATATACACGATATTTGGATAAATCGCATTCCTTCGGATACTTCTTTTTTTATGAAAACTCTCACTAAATTGTCCTTAACAATCATTGTTTTTAATTTGAAACCTCCCAAATAATCATTCTGGTATAGTGACAATTAAACGAAAACCTCTATTTTAGCATCTTTATATCTGCCAATGTCAAATATAGTTATAATACCTACATACAAAGAGAAAGAAAACATTGAAGCAATAATAAAATCTATTTCTTCCCTGGAGATTCCTTTTGACATTCTCATAATTGATGATAATTCACCGGACGGTACCGCTGATATTGTGAAAAACCTACAGCCTGCTTTTCCGAACGTTCATCTGATTCAAAGATCAGGGAAGCTGGGATTGGGAACTGCTTATATAGCAGGCTTCAAATGGGCATTGGAAAGGAATTATGATTATATCTATGAAATGGACGCAGACTTTTCTCATGATCCCCGCGACCTTATACATCTTTTTAATGCCTGCGCTGTTGATGGGGCAGATGTTGCCATTGGTTCAAGATATATAAGCGGGGTAAATGTTGTCAACTGGCCGCTTTCACGTGTACTGATGTCATACATTGCATCAATCTATGTCAGGGTGATCACAGGAATGCTAATAATGGATACTACTGCCGGCTTCAAATGCTACAAAAAAGAAGTACTTGAAAATATTGAACCCGACCATATTAAGTCGGTCGGATATGGTTTCCAGATTGAGATGAAATTCAATGCATGGAAGAGAGGCTATAAAATAGTCGAGATCCCTATCATATTCACTGACAGAAAGTTAGGCGCATCTAAAATGACCGGAGGGATCTTTAACGAGGCCTTGTGGGGAGTTCTTATGATGAAATGCAGAAGCGTATTCAGAAAGTATAATAAGAAGTAACCTCCGAATGATGTCTGGAATATTTATCAGAAACGCAACAATCGTTAACGAAGGCAGCATATTCAATGGCGATATCCTTATTAAAGATGAGATCATATCAGCCGTTAGGCCTGCCGGAGAAATGGAAGCACCTTCAGGAATAAATATAATCGAAGCTGAAGGATTACTTGTAATTCCGGGTGTAATAGATGACCAGGTCCATTTCAGGGAACCCGGATTAACACATAAAGGGGGGATTTATTCGGAATCACGTGCAGCTGTAGCCGGAGGTGTTACATCATTTATGGATATGCCTAATACTAACCCGCAAACGACTACTATTGAGGCACTTAATGATAAGTATAGAATTGGTTCTGAAAATTCGCTTACCAACTACTCATTCTACATAGGTGCAACCAACACCAATATAAACGAGGTAATGCATGCTGACCCGGAGAGTGTTTGCGGAATCAAGCTCTTTATGGGATCGTCCACAGGCAATATGCTTGTTGATAATGAATCTGCACTTGTAGAGCTTTTCAGCCGGGCTATAATTCCTATTACGGCTCATTGTGAAGATGAACCCACCATAAGAAGGAATATTGCAACTTACCAGGCTAAATACGGTGAAAATATTCCCGTTCAGATGCATCCCCTCATCCGCAGCAGGGAAGCGTGTTTCCTGTCATCCTCACATGCAATAAACCTTGCAAAGGAATATAATACACGATTTCATATTCTTCACCTTTCCACTGCCGATGAAATGAAGCTTTTCAGTAACGAATTGCCTCTTGAGAAAAAAAGGATAACAGGAGAAGTCTGTGTTCACCACCTATGGTTTGATGATTCATCATATGATACTCACGGCAATTTCATCAAATGGAACCCCGCAATCAAGACCCGGTTTG
The DNA here is from genome assembly GCA_038247205.1 of Bacteroidales bacterium. GTDB lineage: Bacteria > Bacteroidota > Bacteroidia > Bacteroidales > VadinHA17 > LD21. Next base: position 13,823 of record JBBRVC010000080.1, on the reverse strand, counting down.
ACAGAGATGCCCTTATCGCAGCTGTTAACAATGACTTAATCGATATTATTGCTACCGACCATGCACCTCATACACTGGAAGAAAAAAATAACACTTACTTAAAAGCTCCTTCCGGGGGTCCGCTTATTCAGCATACACTTGTAATAATGCTTGAATTGTGGCATAAAAAGATCTTCAGCCTTGAAAAAATAGTTGAAAAGATGTGCCATAACCCTGCTATTCTGTTTAATATCAGGGACAGAGGCTTTATCAGGGAAGGCTATAAAGCAGACTTATGTATTGTTGATACTGATAACCCATGGACCGTGTCAAGGGAAAATTTATTATATAAGTGCGGATGGTCCCCATTTGAAGGCAATACTTTCCAGTCAAAAGTTGTTCAGACAATAATTAATGGTAATGTGGTTTACAATAATGGGGTGATAAATGAAAATTACAGGGGACAGCGATTACTCTTTGACAGGTAATAGGTTTCGTGTTTATCGTTTCGTGTTTCGCATTTCGTGTTTATCGTTTCGTGTTTCGTGTCTATCTTTCGTGTTTCGCATTTCGTGTTTATAGTTCTTCCCGGTTTCTTTTTGTAAGTTCTTCTATTTCCTTTTGCCTTTTGCCTTTTGCCTTTTGCCTATTTCCTTTTGCCTTTTGCCTTTTGCCTTTTGCCTTTTGCCTATTTCCTTTTGCCTTTTGCCTTTTGCCTTTTGCCTTTTGCCTTTTGCCTTTTGCCTTTTGCCTATTGCCTTTTGCCTATTTAATCTTCCCTCGTTTCTTTTCTCACAATATATCTTACAGTTGTTCTGGTTCTTTGTTCCAGAAGTACATCCCTGTCTCTGATAATTCTTACTATTGCCTCCGGAGTATGATGCCTGACTGTTAAGATCTCAACATGCTCATTATAAACTGCTGAATAATCTGATTTAAGTTCATCGAGAAGAGCATTCACCTTGCTCCTTTCATCATCAACGCATACATCAATACTAACAGCGCTGGCTTCTACAAGGTTAACTTTGATCCCAAGGGTAGAAAAGAAATGAAAAATCCTGCTCAGATTTTCACCCATAACAAATGAAAAATCTTTTGGCAGAATTGAAATAAGTATCTGGTCTTCTTTTCTGATAAATACAGGTAGAACTTTCCTTAGCGTTGCATCTGATTTTATAACGGTTCCTTCTTCTTCCGGAACGAGGAAAGACTTAACATGCAGAGGTATGTTTTTGTTATGCAGGGGTTTGATTGTTTTGGGATGAATAACTTTTGCCCCTGAGAAAGTCATTTCAACAGCTTCTTTATATGATACTTCATCAAGTTTCTGAGCATCAGCAAGCCATTTTGGATCCGCATTGAGAAGCCCAGGGACATCTTTCCAGACAACTACTTTTTCTGCATCAAGTATATTACCAAGGATAGCTGCTGTGTAATCTGAGCCTTCTCTACCAAGTGTAGTTGTATGACCTGTTAAAGTACCACCGATAAAACCCTGAGTAACATATAAATGCTCATTCCTAAAATTAAATGTGGCTTTAATATTTGAGGTACTCTCATTCCACAGTACGTTGGCATCCCTGAACCTGTCATCAGTCACAAGATTCTTCCTGATATCCACCCATTTAGCAATAATTCCTGATTTATTAAGAAATCCGGCAACAATAATTGTTGACCAAACTTCACCAAAAGATACCACCTGATCATACGCATTATCATACTCGGGTCTCCCAGATTGGCTCAGATAGCTCTTTAACTCAGCAAAGGACTTATCTATCTCATTCTTTACCGGATTAACAGCACCAAACAGGTTTTCCATTATAGTATTATGATGCCCGTAAATCTCTTCGAGAGGTGTAAGATATTTATTACCACCTGATAACCAACTTTTAAGAACATTCTCAAGGCTATTTGTGGTCTTTCCGAATGCTGAGACTACAATTATAAGATCATCAGACTCTTTTGATACTATTGCAGACAGATTTTTTATACCCGCCCCATCTTTCACCGATGCACCTCCAAACTTAAAAACCTTCATAATTCAATATTTGTATCAAAATTATCATTTACAATCCATCCTGCAATCGTGATCATCAGCAGACAGATATAAATAACTAATTTAATCTCATTAAATTATCTTATACGTACTCAAAATATCAAATGATAACAATTGAAAAAAGTAGTTCAACAAAACCCATTATTTTAATTTTTTTGACTAATATTGTATATCAGGGGTGATTATTCTAATTAATTCAAATATAATACATTAGACTGAAATTAAAGAATATATTTCTCCTGTTGAATGAACAATTTCGTTTATCCTTGGTATAACATAATAAATTATCATATGAAGAGTTATAGCATTACCACCCTGAATGACTTTATTATACTCAAACAAAAAGATTTTCCCTACGCCAAAGGAGAACTTTCCAGCCTTCTACATCATATAGGAGTTGCTGCCAAAATGATAAATAAAAAGATAAACAAAGCCGGACTTGTCGATATTATGGGTGATTCAGGTCAAGTTAACATACAGGGTGAAACTCAGCAAAAACTTGATGTCTATGCCGACGATGTATTTTTAAATGCACTTCAGTCGAGTGGAGAATGCTGTGGTATTGCCACAGAAGAAGACCAGAATGAGATAGTTTTCACAGGTAAACTGGCGAAAAAGGGCAAATATGTTGTATGTATGGATCCTCTTGACGGTTCCTCGAATATTGATTATAATGTTTCCGTCGGAACAATTTTTTCAATTTACCGCAGAATAACTCCGCAGGGTAAAAAGGTACAAATTGAAGATTTTATCCAGGAAGGCTCCAGACAGGTTGCTGCCGGCTACATTATCTATGGCTCTTCAACAATGCTTGTGTATACTACCGGAAACGGGGTCAATGGGTTTACTCTCGATCCATCTATTGGTGAATTCTGTCTTTCACATCCTGATATCAAGACTCCTGCAGATGGCAAAATCTATTCCGTGAATGAGGGAAATTATGTCAAATTTCCACAAGGCATCAAAAGTTATATCAAGTACTGCCAGGAAAAAGATGATTCTACCGGTCGCCCCTATAGTTCAAGATATATTGGATCGCTGGTTTCCGACTTTCACAGGAATCTTTTGAAAGGTGGAATTTTTCTTTATCCTGAGAATGAAGCAGCGCCAAAAGGTAAACTCAGACTGGTTTATGAATGCAATCCAATGGCTTTTATTGCCGAACAGGCCGGTGGTGCAGCATCTGATGGTTATAACAGAATCCTGTCAATTGTTCCTGATTCGCTTCACCAGAGATCACCTTTTTATGTGGGGTCAAAAAATATGGTTTCCAAAATTGAATCACTTCTTGATGTTAATTCTCTATTAGTCAGTCACTTTATCAAAGATTAAGGAATTCCGGGAATTAGATGCTAAATTTGCTGCCACATTTTGGCAGATGAAAGAAAACGATTTAAATATAATTTTTGACAACCATCCGGTCCTTCCGGCATTAATCGAAAAGATTTCAACCCCCGGAAACGGGAAAATAAATGTTGAAGGGTTATCAGGATCATCAAGATCAATGATCCTTGCAAAAACATTCTTAAAAACCCAGTTTACGCATGTTGCAATCCTTCCTGAAAAGGAAGATGCAGCATACCTCTACAATGATCTTGTTTCGTTAACTGGTGAGGATTCAGTTTTTTTCTTCCCTTCAACATTCAAAAGATCAGTGCAATACGAACAGACTGAACCAGCAAATATTGTTCTTCGCACCGAGGTACTTAATCATCTCGCATCAGGAAAACGAAAAGGGATAATTGTGACTTATCCCGAGTCGGTAATGGAAAAGGTTATCAGCAGGAGAAACCTTAAAAAGAATACCTTCAATATTGCCAAGGGTGACAAGATCTCTCTCGAATTTCTTGAGGAAGTTCTTCAGGAATATCATTTTAACCGGGTAGATTTTGTTTTCGAACCCGGCCAGTATGCTCTTCGGGGCAGTATTGCGGATGTATTTTCCTATTCAGCCGATCTGCCATACCGTTTCGACTTTTTCGGCGAAGAAGTCGAAACAATCCGTTCATTCAACACTGATGATCAGTTGTCGGTCGCCAGCCACAAACAGGTACAGATTATTCCAAATATCCAGGATATTTCCATTGAAGAGATAAGTGACTCCTTTACAGATTTTCTGCCTCCTTCCTCCATCTTCTGGATTGAAGACGCAGTTTATATTAAAGAAAAGATAAACACCATCTATTTTAATACAACTGATCGTGAGGAATCGGGTAAGGTAAAAGGCAGAAAGGAGCTTGTGATGACCGGAAACAATTTCTTTGAATACTGCGATAAATTCAGGTTAATAGAGTTTGGCCGCCAGACTATGTATACGCCTGAAGCTACATTACATTTTCATACTGAAGCCCAGCCCGTTTTTAACAAGAATTTTGAGCTCCTTTCCGAAAAGCTTCTGTCAAATGACACTAACGGATATGCAACTTACCTGATTTCCGAGAGCCAGTCACAGATCGACAGACTGGGCGACATATTTGCAGAAATAAACCCCGAAGTCACTTTCAAGCCTTTATTGCTCAATCTTCACAACGGATTTACCGATCATGATCTGAATATTGCAGTATATACTGATCATCAGATATTTGACCGATATCACAAATTCAGGATACGGGGATATTTTACTAAAAAAGAAAGCATTTCAGTAAAGGAACTGACAGGTCTGAATCCGGGAGATTATGTTGTACACATTGATCACGGTATTGGCAAATTCGGAGGACTGGAGAAGATTGAAGTAAATGGTAAAGTTCAGGAGGCGATCAAGCTTGTTTACAGGGATAACGATATTCTTTATGTAGGAATACATTCGCTTCACAGGATCTCAAAATACAAGGGGAAAGATAATGCAGAGCCAAAGATCTATAAGCTTGGATCGGGTGCCTGGCAGAAACTGAAGCAGAGCACAAAGAGCAAAGTAAAAGATATTGCAAGAGACCTTATAGTATTGTATGCAAAGAGAATGGGATCTGAGGGATACTCCTATTCCCCTGATTCATACCTGCAACGCGAACTTGAAGCATCATTCATTTACGAAGATACTCCGGATCAGCTGACAACAACAGTGGCGGTTAAGGGAGACATGGAGGCTCCGCATCCAATGGACCGGCTTGTCTGCGGGGATGTGGGATTCGGAAAAACAGAAATCGCGATACGTGCTGCATTCAAGGCTGCATCGGACAGCAAGCAGACCGCCGTTTTGGTACCCACTACTATTCTGGCTCTGCAGCATTATAAAACATTTTCCGCCCGCCTAAAGGGTTATCCCTGTAACATAGAATACATAAGCAGGCATAAAAAAGCTGCCGAACAAAAAATCATCCTTGAGAAACTTAACGAAGGAAGAATAGATATTATAATCGGAACACATAAGCTTGTAGGACAAGATGTTAAGTTTAAGGACCTGGGGTTATTGATAATTGATGAGGAACAAAGATTTGGTGTTTCTGTAAAGGAAAAGCTCAAGAGACTGAAAGAAAATGTTGACACACTGACTCTTACCGCAACCCCAATCCCAAGAACCTTGCAATTTTCCCTGATGGGTGCCCGCGATCTATCAATTATAAACACACCTCCTCCCAACAGGATGCCTATTATAACGGAATTGTACGGTCTGAATGATGAGATAATAAAGGAGGGCATCGAATATGAAGTTTCCCGGGGTGGTCAGGTATTTTTTATTCATAACCGTGTTGAGAATATCAAACAGATACAGGCCAGCATTAACAGGATCTGCCCTAATGTAAAAACTGCAATCGTTCATGGCCAGATGGACGGGACAACAGTTGAAAATGTCATGTACGATTTCATCCAGGGCGACTACGATGTGCTGATTGCCACAACAATAATTGAGTCGGGTCTTGATATACCCAACGCGAATACAATATTCATCAACGATGCTCATCATTTTGGATTATCGGAGTTGCATCAGCTAAGAGGCAGGGTTGGCAGGTCGAACAGGAAAGCTTTCTGTTATTTACTCGCTCCTCCGTTTGATACTCTTACTCATGAGGCGCGAAGAAGACTTAAAGCTATCGAGGAATTTGCTGAACTGGGCAGCGGGTTTAACATTGCCATGCAGGATCTGGACATCAGGGGTTCTGGTAATCTTTTAGGTGGTGAACAAAGCGGTTTTATAGCCGATGTAGGTTTTGAAACTTACCAGCGAATTCTGAATGAAGCTATGCTTGAACTGAACGAATCAGGCTTCAGAGAAACAGTTTTTGAGGCTGCTGATGTAACGGAACCAGTAAAACCATATAAGCAAAAAGAGTATGTTTCTGATTTTCAAATAGATACAGATCTTGAAATAATGTTCCCCGATGAATATGTTTCAAATATATCGGAAAGGATACGACTTTATAAAGAACTGAATGAAATTGAAAATGAAGAAAAACTCCTGTTGTTCGAAAATAAGCTGATAGACAGGTTTGGGGCCATCCCCCCTCCGGCAATGGCTTTACTGGATATTGTGCGCATAAAGTGGAAAGCAGGAAAACTTGGAATTGAAAAAGTCTTACTCAAGAATAACATGCTGATAGCTTACTTTGTATCTGATCCTAAATCAGACTTTTATAAAACCCCTCTTTTTGTTTCAATAATGAATTATGTAAACAAAAAACAGAATCAGATGAGCATGAAGCAAAAGGACACTAAACTAAGTCTGACCATAACTGAAATCAGATCAGTAAAGTCTGCGATTCAGATGCTTAAGAACATCACTGAAAATTTTGAAAGGGGGCAATAAATCTCCAGTATGTTTAAATCAGTCTTCATACAACTCTCCTAGTCTGTTCACAGGAGTTTCCCGGATTTATTCTGTAGTAACTCAGTAAAGTGGAATGATCTTTGCTGTTACTGGATTTTCACTAACTTTACCTTTTAAATCCATTATGAATCTGATATTTGACATTGGGAACTCCAGTACAAAGCTTGCTGTATTCGATGAAGAAAATATAGTATCTGTTTTCCGTTCAAAAAAATTCACAGGTGAGCAGCTTGGCAAAAAACTGTCTGCATTTAATATAACTAAGGCTATTATCTCATCCGTAAAGGAAATACCGGAGATAATTATTGAACTTCTTGGAGTGAATATTCCTTTGATCCATATCCTCACACCTCAATCGAGACTACCAATCAATAATGGGTATGAGACGCCGGAAACACTCGGCACCGACAGGATTGCTGCAGCTGCCGGAGCTTATAAAATTTACCCCGACTCGGAGGTTTTGATAATCGATGCCGGTACTGCCATAACATATGATTTTTTGTCGGGGAATAATTATAAAGGAGGAAATATTTCACCTGGTCTCAATATGCGGTTCAGGGCATTAAACAAATTTACCAGCAAATTACCACTCATAAAGCCTGATTCAGAGGTATCTTTCCCTGGACGCAATACTGCAGATGCAATAAGGACCGGAGTAATAACCGGGATGGTTTATGAAATAAATGAGTATATTCGCACGTTTGAAAAAATACATCCTGATGCAAAAGTTATTTTAACCGGTGGTGACGGATTATTTTTCAAAGACAAAATCGGAAAGCAAATTATATACATGCCTGACATTGTGATGGATGGCTTAAATTTTATTCTTGAGTACAATGCAAAATAGACTGAAAACAGCAACTATTATTTTCTTATTTTTCATATCGTTATCAGCTGCAGGACAGAAGCTTGTAAACTCTCCCCTTTCAAGATTCAACCTTGGATCAATGGAACCTGCAGGATCATTCCGGAGTCTTGGAATGGGAGGAATCGGAACATCTCTCAGAGATAATACTTCAATTTTCATAACCAACCCGGCTTCCTATTCAAGCCTTGATACCAATTCTTTTGTTTTTGATTTTGGCATTGATTACAGCATTAATATAATTTCAGATGCCGGCGCAAAATATTCATCCGATGATTTTAATTTCGATCATCTTATTATTGGTTTTCCGCTTTCAAAAAAGATTGGCTTCGCTGCAGGGATAGTACCGTTGAGCAATGGTTACTATAAAATGACTGAAACAGTTAAAGCAGGTGACCCTGGATATGATGAGTTGACCGGCGCGTATTCAGCCTTACATTCGGGTGAAGGAGGCTTTACAAACGTCTTTCTGGGTACTGGTATTAAACTCAATAAAAACTTTTCGGCAGGTGTTAATCTGTCGATGCTGCTCGGGCAGGTAAGAAGGTTAAACCAGTTTAGCTTTGTAGATAACTCCAACGCCTTTAATAACAATAGCACTGAAAATCTTCAGATGGGTGGAATTAATTTTGACTACGGTCTGCAATATACAACTACTCTGAAAAATAATTTCTTTGTGAATGCAGGGATTTCTTTAACCTCATCAAAATATTATAGTACAAAATATGAGAACGGCTCATACCGTGTAACAAACTCCGGCATAAGAGATACATTGTCTTATATCAGTGATGATTCTTCTAAAACTTTCATCCCCGGTACATTAAGAGTTGGTATTTCAGCAGGAAAAAAGAACAAATTTACTGTTGGGCTCGACTACACTACCACCAAATGGAGCAATGCAAGGATTCCGGGAGCAGAAGGGTTCCTTGGAGACAAACAATCATTGCTTTTCGGAGCTGAATATATCCCCGAAAAATATGCCAATTACAGCTATCTTAGAAGAATCGAATACCGGATTGGAGCGCATGTTGAAGATAATTACCTTGTATTAAACGGTAAGCAATTGAAGGAGTATGGGGTTACAGCAGGACTTGGATTACCTCTAAGACGGACACAGTCGAAAGCCAATTTGTTTTTTGACTATACCAAAAAATCAGGAATGATTATAACTAATTCTCACATCGAGAATTACTTCACAGTCGGATTAAGCCTGAACTTCTATGATTTCTGGTTTATAAAGAGAAAATATGATTGATACCTTTCATATTTTGTTTGATTTAACTTAGAATTTTCTGATGAAGTTTTTAAAATTCTCAAATAAAATATTCAGATATACTTACCTGGTAACAATTATAATGGTGATTGCCGGCACATTGGTCTCATGCGATAAGAGCATTGACTTTGTGCCAAAGACCGACCTCACAAAAATTCCCTCCGGCACTGCTAAGGATTTTGAAACTGTATTTTCTGATTCGGGCAAAATTCAGCTTATTATGACAGCGCCCATTCTTGAGCAATACGACAATATAGAGGTTCCCTTCACAGAATTTAATGCCGGAATTAAAATCCTGTTCTATGATGGGAACAAGGACCCTATAGGATCGGTTACCTCAAAATATGCCAGATTTACTGAATCCAAAAACCTGTGGGAACTCAGAGACAGTGTTATAGTTGTAAATGAAAACGACGAAAAACTCGAAACCGAATTACTATTCTGGAACCAGCAGAAAGATCTGATATATACTGACAGGTTTGTGAAAATCTCAACTAAAGATCAAATAAGCCGTGGAACAGGTTTTGAATCCGATTCGCGACTCAATAAACGCAGGATCAGAAAAGTGAGTGCAACCATCTATCTTAATGATGAAGAATAAATACCTTTTAATAATCGAAATAGTCTGGATTGCTACCGGAATACTCAGCACTGCAGCAGGTATTAAAGTTGCACTAGAAACCGGTGGAAACAAAGTACTTGTATTTGCAGCCATGGCTATGGTTAGTTTTTTTTTCGCCTGGATCAGACACAAGCAAAGAACAAAAAGCAACCTTTGACAAATGGATGTCATCCTGATAATTATTCTCGCAATAGTTCTTTCCGCATTCTTTTCAGGAATGGAAATTGCCTTCATCGCTTCAAACAAATTAAGAATTGAGCTTGACCGCAAGCAGGGTGTCAATGGGTCAAAAATTATCAAGTTTTTCGCAGGCAATCCTGGCCAATATATCGCTACAATGCTGATAGGCAACAATATAGCCCTGGTCATTTATGGCCTTTTCTTTTCAAAACTTCTGAATCCGGTTTTGATTCCTCTTCTTGGTTCCGATGTTTTAGTGCTGATTTTTAATACGCTGGTTTCTACTGCTTTAATATTAACTATCGCTGAGTTTCTTCCAAAAACCATTTTTATCATCTCTCCCAATTTTTTCCTTAAACTTCTTAGCATACCAACGCTGATATTCTATTACCTGTTTTATCCGGTAAGTAAAATTACCCTGGCTGCATCCAATCTTTTTATCAGAGTCTTTTTCAGATCAAATCCAGGAGAGAAGGTGAAGGAAAATCAGATTTTCAACAGGATTGATCTGGATCACTTTGTTAATCTGATCCATAACAATAAGGGTGATGAACTTCATTACGACAACAATATCAGAATATTCCAGAATGCTCTCGATTTTTCAAATGTGAAACTAAGGGAGTGTATGGTCCCACGAACAGAGATAAATGCCATAGAAATAGGTAGTTCGGTTGGAGAACTGAAAGCCCTGTTTATTGAAACCCAACACTCCAGATTACTGGTTTATAGAAACAGCATTGACAATATTATCGGATATTTTGAATTGAAAGATATTTTCAAGAATCCCACTGAAATAAAATCATTTACAAAGAAGATAATAATAGTTCCCGAAACAATGGCCGCCAATAAGTTGCTAAAGCTCTTTGTGGAGGAGAAGAAGAATGTTGCCCTGGTTGTAGATGAGTTTGGTGGAACATCGGGCATGGTAACTATTGAGGATGTGCTTGAAGAGATTGTGGGTGATATTGAGGATGAACATGATATAAACGAACTCACGGAAAAAGTTCTGAACAATAAAGAATACATTTTCGCCGGCAGGCTTGAAATTGACTACCTTAATGAAAAGTATCACCTCGGCCTTCCTGAAGAGGCTGATTATGAAACTCTTGCCGGTATGATTTTATATTTTCACGGGTCAATTCCTGGTCAGAATGATGTGATCAGGATTAAAAATATAACTTTTAAAGTCCTTAAAGTAACTTCTACCAGGCTCGAATTGGTGAACATGAAAATCGAATAGAGCTTCTTTTATTTCACCTTTAATTCATTATATCTCTGGTATGTCTTTCTCCGGTAGCTCTTCAGGTATCTCTTTTTCAGGCACTTCCCTCAGAGGTTCTTCTTTCACGGGTACTTCCTTTGGTATTTCAGTTATCTCCTTGTCCGGTAAATCGGTGAATGGTACCTCTTTTACGGGAACTTTACCCGGAACTTCCTTTTTCCCACTGATGTTTACTTTTTTTTCCATAATAAGATTTTTCAAATTTACTTTAGCGATTCGAAATATCTGAATCCTTCCAGATATTATAAACTGATATTTCGTGTTTTTGTTCTGTTTCCTATCTGAGCCTATTTAATGTTTGGCAGGTTAAATGATCTGGTTTTATAAGGTCAGAATTTGAGTAAACATTAATCTTTAGCTTTTTTAATGTTTGATAGGTTAAATGACCTGGTTTTTAAGGTCAGAATTTGAGTAAACATTAATCTTTAGCTTTTTTAATGTTTGGTAGGTTAAATGACCTGGTTTTTAAAGTCAGAATTTGAGTAAACATTAATTTATGACTTTTTTAATGATAAAGCAAGGAGGCTCAGGCCCGAATGCCGGGCAGATAATTTATACTCCCCCGAGAGATGAGAATGTAATAAAAGATAGATTGGAAAATCTTATAAACTTCGTGAACGATGATGAGCGTTTCAAAATAGATCTTTTACTAAAAATGGCTATTGCTCATTTTCAATTTGAGGCTATTCACCCATTTCGAGATGGAAACGGCAGGACAGGAAGAATATTCAACATTAATTATTTAACGAACAAAGACCTGCTTGATGTTCCAATATTGTTTCTAAGCAGATATATCCTGGATCATAAAAATGATTACTACTCAGGTTTAATGGGGGTCTCTCAAAGAGGAGACTGGAAGAACTGGTTATTATTTATGTTGAGAGCAATAGAAAACACCTCAAATCAAACCTTCAATAAGATTAATGATATTGTTTCTGCCAAAGACTCAATTCTGGAACACATAAAAAAAGAAGGTCCAAAATTACGAAACCCCGAAGATTTGATAGAAGTTTTGTTTACTCAACCTTTTACTAAAGTAAAACACCTTACCGACTCTAAAATTTATGCCGAAAATACAGCAAGAGAATATTTAAACAAGTTGTGTAATATGCAAGTGCTTGAAAAGAAAGAAATGGAAGGTCATCACTATTACTTAAACCTTGAATTATATCGCATACTCTCCGAATAATTTTTAAGAATTAAACCAGTCTTAGAAAGGCAACCGAGTAGAGTTATTCTCGTCCTGACGTGGGCACTGTCACGCATATACCGCAAATCCTTATTATATTTCGTCCCTGCGGGACTTTGTACAAATTTGGCTTACTTTATATTTCTACCGATATTTCATCCCTAACGGGATTGCCCCGTAGGGACAAAATATTGGTAGTAAAATAGTTAGGGAATAACCCAAAGCCCCGTTAGGGACGATATATTATTTTACCGGACAACAATGATTAGTAATAAAGATACATTTAAAAGAGAAGTTTCGGGACTTGAAAATGCTGCAGAATACTTCAAAATAAAGAGAGGTAAGATTATTACTTTATATTAGTGATTCTGATACATTTACTTCATCCAATGGGATTGAGATTTATATAATTCCGGTATATAAATGGTTGCTGGAACACAAATCAAAACCAAAGCAAGAAAGCCCGATGTTGTGAATATTAAGACCTTCCTGAAACTATAAGTCTTTCTGTAAGTAATTTTAAATGATGTCTTTTAATCATATTTTACATTTTACTCAGTATGTTGAGCAAATTTAATCAATACATTGCGCCGAATGCTAAAAAACAAATCCGACAGTAATCTTAAAATTCTTATCTTTGAAATTATGATTAGTAGCCATGACATACTGAATAAATTGAGTGATCTAAAACCGATATTGTATAAAGAATATTCGGTTAAGAAAATTGGATTATTTGGGTCCTTCTCTGATGATTCAAACACCGAAGATAGCGACATAGATTTACTTGTTGAATTTGAAAAACCTATTGGCTGGAAATTCTTTTCACTTGAAATATATCTTGAGAATATTTTCGGAGTTAACGCAGTTATCAGAAATTTTGAGATTATTGGAGAAGCTTCAAAAAAATTGAACGATAAGATAAAGGATAAATATCCAAAAGTCCCATGGAAAGAAATGTACTATTTGAGAAACAAAATATCTCATGAGTTTTTTGGTGTCGATTATGAGATAATTTGGGATGTTGCAACAAATTATTTACCTGAAAACAAAACCCAAATTGACCAGATAATTGACAAGGGAGAAATAAAGTACGGCGGCACAACATCTCATATTGCCAATGACTTGCTTCACTGCCATTTTTAATATTTCGCTTCACTTCAAAATTTCTTTTCCCTGACATATAACTGAACTTAACCCGCCACATTCCAATTATCGTGGAAACAATGCCTGCCAACAAATTATTGAAAATGTTTGTTGATGAAAAGAAAAATATTGCACTGGTAGTTGATGAATTTGGTGGAACATCTGGTATAGCCTTCCTGAAGAGGCTGAGAACTATAGTTCAGCATTTTATGACGGTAAACAATCATGATTTCTATAAATTCGGAGATTTATTTCATCGCTTTAAATAATTATAACCATGAAACAGTCAGGTAACATGTCTATTAGAAAGATAATAATTTATGTTTTATTATTATTCTGTATTTCTATTCAGGCCAGTGGCCAAAATAAACCAGTAGAAAACCTGCCCCAGTTCCTTTTTCCACATTTTGATACAGCTGTTATCATCATGAAAACAGGAACCCGGGTTAATGCAGTCATGAATTATAATACT
>JBBRVC010000079.1:0-17036 GCA_038247205.1 Bacteroidales bacterium | reverse complement strand
TCTAATTTTTTAACATGAAAAAAGTATTACTTTTTATTGTAAGTCTTGCTATATTAGCAAGTTGCACAAAGGACGATGATCCTTATAACAATGATGATCAAAAGGTAACACAATTCCCAGAGATTGGTGGAAAAATTCAGTATCCTGATGGGTATATGAAAGAAAAAATCGACAATATTGACAATCCTATCCTTTTAGGAACAAACATTCTTGTTGATTTAACTAAGAATGATTCTGAAACTAAGAATATTCTACTAACAACCGAATATATAGATTGGGTAGGTTTTAATATTGCTGCATTTCATCATTCTTCTCCCTTTTATGCTCATCCTTCGTATGATTGTTATAATGACCCTGATTGGAGGGATTTAAATCAGGATGCAGGTGGATCATACATATATTTTTATTATACCAAGACCTCAACGGCTTCAGATGCTATTACAAACTATTGGGTAACATTCTCGTATACAGACTATTCATGCTTAGATGTAGGTGAATTCCCACTTTATGTTCTCGCCAATTTAAATCATAGCGCTGGCGGAAATCATGTTTATGCAAATAAGCAGGCTAATGGTTATGGTAATAAAATGCGTGGGCTTGGAACTATCTGGGGAAATTCATCATCAATATCAGCACCTGCTGGTTGGACAAAGATAGCAGGCGATTTAAATGCAGGAGCCGGAGGGTTGTATATATATTTTATTGTAAAATGGGTTTAATGTGTTTTTTCTAGTCTCTTTTTAAAGTTTTGTTAGGACGAATTCCAAATTCAAATTGGATTTATTTTATTTTTAAAAAAGCCTTTGCAATATTTAACATTTGCAAAGGTTTTTTAAATCTGCCAGTGCATGTAATTTTGTGGAAGACAATTGAGTTATTGTTACCCTATTTGTGACTTTTTCTTAGCTTTAGCGCAACTGTTGTTAAATATACCTTAATTGTTAAATATTTAACATTTCAATCACGTTTAAAACTTAAATTTGTGTATAGGTAAGATCTGATGACATGAGAAAGTCCATATTTGTTTTGGTTTTGAATTTTTATCTTCTTAATACCTATGGACAAACCCTTAATCATTACACGATTAGCGGTTATGTAAGAGAAAACGTGAGTAGAGAGTCACTTATTGGGGTAAACATTTATCTGTCAAATCATAATACTGGAGCCACTACAAATACATATGGTTTTTATTCAATAACTCTCCCTGCAGCTGACTCAGTTGAGCTTATTGTTTCATATGTAGGGTTTACTCCTGAGATTGTTAAGATTAAGCTTAACAAAAATATTGAATTGAATATTGATCTCAAACCCTCTGTTTTACTTGATGAAGTAACAGTATCATCAACCCGGATTGAGAAACAGAGTCAATCAGTCAAGATGAGCACAATAAACCTACAAATTACACAGATTAAAAATGTACCCTCATTTTTAGGTGAAAAAGATGTTCTTAAGGTCCTGCAATTAATGCCCGGTGTACAGAAAGGATCGGAAGGAAGTAGCGGTCTATATGTAAGAGGTGGGGGCCCTGATCAAAACTTAATCATCCTTGATGATGCAATAGTCTATAATGCAAACCACCTGTTCGGATTTTTCTCTCTTTTTAATGGGGATGCTTTAAAAAGTATTGAATTAACCAAAGGGGGGTTTCCTGCAAGGTATGGTGGAAGATTATCCTCAGTTCTGGATATAAATATGAAAGAAGGAAATAAAGAAGAGTGGCATGGGGAAGGGGGAATTGGACTTATTTCATCCAGGATGACACTTGAAGGACCAATAAAGAAAGGGAAGTCTTCAATTCTTTTATCTGGCCGCCGCACTTATGCCGACCTGATTATGTACCCTTTTCTGGGAGAGGAAAAAATTGGATACTATTTTTATGATTTTAACGCAAAAATCAATTATGATTTTGGAAGAAAAAACAAACTATACCTGAGTGGGTACTTTGGTAATGACAAGTTTTCCATGAAAACAAACAACCATTCCTATAATCATGATATAGGTTTCCGTTGGGGAAATGGTACAGGAACCTTACGATGGAATCATCTCTTTACCAATAAATTATTTTCAAATACTTCTGCAATTTTCAGTAACTATACATTCAGAATATTTGATATATATCAAACAACAGGAGAGGATTATCGGGCTGAATATTATTCGGGAATAAAAGATTACTCTCTGAAGTATGATATTGATTATCTGCCTAATCCAAACCATCGGATTAAGGCCGGAGCAATAAGCATATTTCATAGATTCAATCCATATGCATTCATTGAGGAAGATATTCCAAATAATACCCATATTAATGATGTAACGTATACAAATAGTCTGGAATCAGGGATATATTTTGAGGATACCTGGCAAGCACTTCACAATTTTAAAGTTAATGGAGGTCTTCGTTTCAGCCATTTTCTGACAGATCAAAATCAATACCATTTTTTTGAACCCAGACTTTCAGTTGCCCTAAATCTAAAGAATGATTTAGCTGTTAAAGGTTCATATGCATCAATGAGTCAATATATTCATATGATATCAAATACAGGGATCAGTTTGCCAACAGATCTTTGGGTTCCGACAACAGACAAAGTAAAACCCCAGGAATCACAACAGTTAGCATTAGGTTTGGTTAAAGACTTCAGTAAACCTGATATTACATTCTCACTTGAAGGGTATTATAAGAAGATGGACAATGTTATTGGATATAAGGAAGGTGCTTCATTCATGAATCTTGATGAACCAACTTCGGTATCTGATAATAACTGGGAAGCAAAAGTAACAGAAGGAGATGCCTGGTCCTATGGGCTTGAATTACTTCTTCAGAAAAAAGAGGGCCGTTTAAGTGGTTGGATAG
Source organism: Bacteroidales bacterium (assembly GCA_038247205.1). GTDB lineage: Bacteria > Bacteroidota > Bacteroidia > Bacteroidales > VadinHA17 > LD21. Next base: position 14,188 of record JBBRVC010000079.1, on the reverse strand, counting down.
GTTATACACTGTCCTGGACCCAAATGCAGTTTGACTCAGTCAATTTCGGACGGAAATTCTGGGCCAGGCATGATAGGCGCCATGATCTTTCTTTAGTTGCAGTATATAAATTAAACAAGCAAATAACATTATCAGGAACATGGGTGTATGGGACCGGAAATTCAGTTACGCTTCCAACGTCAGAGTATAATGTGGGTCATCAATGGTATTCTAATTTTGATAAACTCACCCTTGATCCTTCTGATTTTTCAGGTTTTAAGGTAAAAGAGTTTAGTGCAAGGAATAATTTTCGGATGAATGCATATCACAGACTTGACTTAGGAATACAATTTCATAAAGAAAAGAAATGGGGCGAACGCATATGGGAAATATCAGTATATAATGCCTATAATCGCAAAAATCCATTTTTTTATACCTTTGATTACAAGGTGGTTAATAATGTAAGCAATGGCTTTTTGAAAAAGGTTAGTCTTTTTCCGATTATTCCATCAATAAGCTATTCATTTAAGTTTTAAGTATGAGAAATAATAGAATTAGATATTCAATATTAGTTGTCTTTTTAATTTTCAGTTCTGGTTGTGAACGAGAGGCCACAAATATAATATTACCGGAATTTTCACATAAACTTTCGATAACATCTTTTCTTACACCATCAGATACAATATCTTATGTGTTTGTCAGTTCTAATCAGCGAATTTATGGAGAGTTAAATTCTAAAGAGTCAACAGGGATACTTACAGCATTTATTTCTGATGGCTTAAGAGAAGTTGCTCTCGATACTTTTAACACTGGATTTATTGTTTATCATGAAAAAATGGATATAACATATGGGACAACCTATGAACTGAGAGTTTTAAGTGATATTGGACTGTCTGCTGAAGCCACAAGTACTGTACCTGTAAAAAGAAACTTTTTTCTTAAAGCAGATACTTCCTCACTGTTTGAACAATATCTTGGAGAACCTGCTGAAAGAGTTCTTTATATTACAGCAACGTTTACAGATTACCAGGGAGAAGACAATTATTATAAACTCTTCGAAGTGATAACAAAGTATTATACAGATTCCGAAACAGGGCAAGTATTGAAACATAATTCATCTTCTACCCTTTTCAAAAAGAGTTTTTTTTCTGATAAAGGGATGGATGGTAAAGACATTAGTCAAAGAACATTAGGTATTAGGCATAATTCAAGTCCGGATTCAATATTCATGAAGATTTATTTATTAAACACAGAAAAAACATATTATCAGTTCCATCAATCTATTTTGGAGTATGATGATGGGACAGTCCCTTTTTCTGAGGTTTCGCCTTTGTTTTCCAACATAACAGGGGGCTTAGGTATTTTCGCATCTTATACAATAGATTCACTAAACATCAGAATAAAATGAAAAGGAACACTTTTGCAACAGGTTTTCTTTATTTAACAACAGAGAAAACTTCCCGATCACGAACATAGTCCAGCTACCTCCTATAACAAAAGGGAACATGCTATAGTCAGTATAGAATTATGAATATCATATTAATAATCCAATTATACCATCTCAAATGAAAAGTACTATAAAAACAGCAACCTTCATACTCTTATTATCTTTAATCTACATTGTATCCTGTAAGAAGAAACCCGATCCTCCTATTATAACAACAATACCAGTAACTGGAATTTCATATAAAACTGCTTTATCTGGAGGGGATGTAACAAGCCAGGGTGGAGATTATGTAACAGGCAGGGGGATTTCCTGGGATTCTTTAGCAAATCCGAAAATTGTAGTAAATGGTTGGACAATAGAACAAGGGACCTTGGGTACTTATGAAAGCATGCTTGTAGAGCTTTCTCCTAATACCACTTATTATGTAAGGGCCTATGCTAAGAATTTAACGGGAATCGGGTATGGGAGTGATGTGTCTTTTACAACAAAAAAATATGGAAGCGTAACGGACGTGGATGGGAATATTTATGAAACCGCAGATATTGGTACTCAGGTTTGGATGGCAGAAAACCTTAAAACAACTAAATATCAAAACGGCGACTTAATTGGAACAACAACTCCTATAAAGTTAGATATATCAGATCAAATAACACCTAAGTACCATTGGGATAATTATGATGGTACTGAATCGAATGTACAAACCTATGGAAAGTTATATACATGGTATGCTGTAACCGATAACAGAGGAGTATGCCCAGCCGGATGGCATATAACTACTGAAGTAGATTTAGAAGAGTTAACAACCTTTCTCGGTGGAATAAATGAAGCTGGGAGCAAGCTGAAAGAGTCCGGGATTTCTCATTGGATAAGTCCCAGAATACTTGCAACCAATGAATCCGGATTTTCTGCTCTTCCCGGTTCTGACAGAGACATACATGGTAATTTCCAACTTAATGGATTCAGCAGCAAATTCTGGACATCCCAAGAACTTGATGAAACCAAATCGATTTTTTGGTCCTTATCGGGAAACAACAATGCTGTTGCCAATGCCAATACTGATAAAGGCAATGGATTATCTGTTCGATGTGTTAAGGATAAATAACTTTTTATCGAATATTAGTTATAAGAAATAACCCAACACATCCGCAAAGATTGATGAATTCACAATAAATCTTCCCTAAGACAAAAAATGGTTCTAAGTGACCATATTAAATTCCATCTTGACAAAATATTAAGTTCTATTAAATGAGCGTATAATGAAACTTTCTAAAATCATAAGAAATAGAATAATAAAGTTCGATTAACGCTTTTTATTAATCTAAGTTCTATTTATCTTTGTTGTTGGATATTACTTTTTTCATCCGTATATAATTTTGATTTTAAAGGTCGGATGGAACCGCACATGTTTGGTAAATTACTAGTTATAAGTGCTTGTGTTTGCAAAACATGTGGGTTTCATATCATTTTTTGAATCATGAGCAGATTTTCTTAGTTTATTAATACAAAACTAATCCTGGTACAAACCATTAGAAAAACAAAGTTGCTAAAAGGAGGAATATGTGGGTTGATTGTGTTTGTTTGGCAGCTGGTCCTGAAAAATGCCATAGAGAGCTGGCCAGGTTTAAGCCCTTTTTAAGGTAGTTGCACTGAGTTCATCATTTGTAGTGCAAAAAAGAAAAGGGGATAAATAATTGAAATTATTTTGATTCCGGATACATATTATTAATTGAATTCTGTGCAATTATAGTTTATATGAGATAGTCTGAATATACCGTAGCAGAAATCTCCCTGAGGATAACTGTAAATTGCTTCGGCATATGTAGGCAGATTATATCCGTCAACATCTTTGTATTCTTTTACAGGAGTAAGCCATGGGAACCTTTGCATTGTATTATTCTCACCTGATGCATACCTGTCGTCAGAAATGAAATTAACCAGTTCTCCGTTATCGTTAAAATACAACCACGCACCAATGGTAATGTTGTTGTTTGTAAACTCTGCCTTTACTTTATTGCCATCGGATTCTATCCACTTTATTCTTTTGTCAATCAGGGAGGCTGGCGCCATGCAGCACATATCGTTGAAAAAGGTTACTGTTTCTGATATACCCATCTCTTTTCCAGATTGATATTGAACTTTAAACAATGAAAACAATCGGATATCCATAAACGCTTCTCCATTCTTAAAGCAATGATATCCGGCAACAGGTAATTTTTTCATGACAGCTTTCATGAAGAACAGACGCGTTGAAGTGTTAAGAAAATTGTATTGAACCGTTGTGAAAGGCATCCATTCCGACTGTTCGTCTTTTCTGATCTGACCTTTAAATTCCAATCTGAAATTTGTCAGCTTAGGTTTCCCTGGTGCCCCACTATTACGGATATATTTTTTTACCGGTTCAGGCAAATGTTCAATATCGTCCTCTACTAGTATTGATTCCGAAATGGAAGTCGTCTGTCTTAATCCGTTCCTTACATCCAATTTGTAAACCTTATAAAAAGCTGAAGCTCCATACCCCGATATTACTGCTGCCAGTATAATAATATTTGCTATTGTACCATATTTTGCTTCTTCCCATGATAATACTATAACAATTGAAGAGATCAAAATCCCTAAGAATGCTAAAATATACCACCAGTCTGCTTTTGAAAGGTGTGCAATACCTGAAATTAATAAAAGTAAAAATGTAGTAAGCCATAAAATTCCGGCAAGTTTGGAAATTTCAGGATTCCCCTGGCCAATTTGAATTATTTTATAAGCTTGCAGAAAGCCAATTAAATGGATTGCTCCATGGAAGAACAGGAGTATAGGCAGTACGGACTTCATCATACTTATAAAGATTTGGATTTATTAATTATTAAGCCACTTGCAAAGCACTTGCACAACAATTATGAAAACTAATATTGTCCATCTTATTTGATATTCGTTTCCTTTTGTTTCTCATTCACCTGTACTTTCTTCCTTTGAGGGGATATTAAAGAGTACATGTCTAATATTATCAAAGAGTTGTTTTTTAGAGATGGGTTTGGCAAGAAAATCAACACAACCGGCAAGTAAGGATTTTTCCTTCTCATCATATGAGGCATAAGCAGACTGAGCGATGACCAGCATATCCGGTCTGAGATTTTTTATAAGCTTTGTTGCTTCATAACCATCCATTTCCGGCATTTGAATATCCATCAGAACAAGGTCAATCTCAGGATGATCTTTACACAAGCTCACTGCCTCTGTCCCGTTTTTGGCCCACAAAACATCTGCTCCGGCTATAGTACTTAAAAGTATTTCAAGATAATGATAATTCCACTCAACATCTTCAGCTATAAGTATCACTTTACCTTTTAGGGATAACTTAATTTCCTCATTTGTTTGTTGTACGGTAACCGGAACAGAAAGGTTAGCACCGGCATAAGGGAATGAAATATAAAATATTGATCCTTTGTTCTCCTCAGATTCAACTTTAATATCACCATTCAGCATCTTAGTGAGTTTTAAAGCAATAGACAGACCTAAACCTGTACCCCTGTAGTGTTTAGTCTTAATATCTGCGACTTTCGTAAACCTTTCGAATATTTTTTCGATTTTAACAAAAGGAATCCCTATACCTGTATCCTTTATATAAAATGTAAGATTCTTATTCATTTCATCCATGAAATATCCGAATTCAATCGATCCATGAGGAGTGAATTTGATCGCATTATTAAGAATGTTTAGCAATATTTGTTTCAATCTGAGTCGGTCAGTATTCAAAATATAATCCAGATCAGCGTCGGGTATTCTCAATACCGGTTTTGCATCCGACTCTTCAGTATCATTCCGCAAAGCTTGTCTGAATATTTCAAATATCTCTCTGGTTAATTCGTTTACCGGACACTCCACGAGAGTTATCTTCACCTGATTTGCCTCAATACGTGAAATGTCTAGGATATCATCTATTAATTTTATCAGGTCACTTCCGCTCACATCCATCATCTTGATGTATTCTATTCTATCCTCATCTGTAGCGGAGGGATCAACAAATAAATTAGAAAATCCAAGTATAGCGTTAAGGGGAGTCCTGATTTCATGAGACATATTTGCAAGGAAGGATGATTTTAGCTTATCAGACTCTTCGGCTTTTTCTTTTGCTGCATTAAGTTCCAGGGTTCTTTCCTTTACCCTTATTTCGAGACTCTCCCTCTCTTTAAGAAGCGCGGCTTCCGCAATATCCCTCTCTTTCTTCCTGTCCTCCAGGCTAATAAGAAGATCATTAAAACTGTCGTATAAAATACCGGTTTCATCATGTGATTTTTTCTTTACTCTTACCGAAAAGTCGCCGGAGTCCTGAATCTTCCTGGTAATTTTTGAAAGATTAAGAATGGGCCGGGATATAATACGCTCGAGCAGAAAAGCCAGAATTATCGCAAAAAATGAGGTTAGAGTAAAAATAAGTAAGATTGTTTTTATATGAACTGCAGTTTTCTCCGTTATTATATCGGTTGATGCAATGAGATGTACTTTCCCTATCTTTTCCTTATCAGATATAACAGGTTCGGTTATATAGATTAATTTCTTACTATAATTGATGGTTGTGTCAGCCTGATGAAAAGTTGAAGTGTCTGTATATCCTTGTTTGAAATATTCGGCAAAAACCTTACCTCTGGCATTTAAGATATCTGCATGCAAAACCGAAGGAATATTATTCAGCTTTTGTAATATGTTGTTGGCTTCCTCCTGATCATCAAATAAAAGAGTAGGAACAGAATAATCAGAAATCAGTTTTGCATTAAGAGAAATATTGTTTATAAGGTCCCTTCTCAGGCTCTTAATATTGTTAAAAATCTCAAATGAAAAGCCTCCCAAAAGACTTACTATGGTGACAGTAAGAATAATTGCAATTATCTTTTGACGAATTGATGAGTTATGAAAGATTTTCATTTTTCTCTATTAAATGATTTTTGAACTCTTCATTAAGAGGGAACTTACTTTGAATTTTCCTGAACTTATTGACTGTTTATTAATTTCGAATTTCAGCTTATCGTCTTCAACATAAAAATTTATATGAATTCCCTTTTCTCCAAAATCTTTTACTTGTGACATCATCAGAACGCCATTATTATTAGCTACAGTAACTATTTTTTCAATGTTTGCTCTCAGCTTTTCATCTATATAACAAAGATTAGAAAATTCTATCTGCCCGATATTAGCGATTTGAATTATTTCAGCCCTGTGTCCTTTTATAGTTTTGTTTTTAAATACTTTAACAAGTGTATTATAAAATTCATTGTCTTCATAAACTCCGATAACAAAAACACTGGTATCTTTTTCTGTTTGAGTTTGCGGCCATTCAATAAAACGCGTAATGCGTTCAATATAAGCAGCCTTAATTACATTTTCATTATACTGCGCTGACAGTAATGCAGGTAAAAATAATTGCAAAAGGACAGAATATGATAATATCCTGACGAAATGCAGATGTTTAAGCCTTACATACATCAGAGTTTAAAATTGAGCGTTTAACCTGATAAATAAATTTCTGCTATCCTGTATTAAAGCATCCTGCGTATGCTCATATCCCCCCGGAGAATAGTATTTCTGATTGAATAAATTTCTTGCTTTAAAAGAAATATCAAAATATCTGAGAAATTTTGCAGTTCTGAGTGTTAAGTTAAACAGAAATAGATTATCGGTTATATTTCCGGTAAGCGTTTTCCTGCCGGTTTCCAAAAAGAATTCAGGTCCGAAAAATATTTTTTTGGCAACAGGATAAGTCCAACCTGCTTTAATTAATACTTCAGGTGAGTTTGTCAAAGTCTGATGGATATTAATATCTTCAGCTTTTTGTAATGAAAGATTAATATAACCGCCTCCTCTGTTTTTCAGTTGATACTTGAGTTCTGTTTCAATACCTGTTCCCTGAACTTTCCCAATATTTGTAAACTCGGTAAGGCCATCCGATTCATCTAAAATCTGATCAATCAGGTTAACCATTGTAAACCTGTAAATAGATAATGATCCATAAAACTTTTCATTGATCTGGTTTCCCCAGACAAGTTCAATAGCTTTAATCTTTTCAGGTTTTATGTCAGGATTACTCTTGTGATTGTTTTCAGAATCATAAAATGTCTCATACATATTTGGTATTCTGAATGCTTCGCTGTATAACAGTTTTAATGATGAGGCATTTGAATATGTATATACCATTGCTAAGCGAGGACTGGCAGCATTACCAAAAATCGAATAATGATCAAATCTTAAACCCGCTGTAAAGTTCAGATTACTGACTATTGTAAACTGATCATGAACGTACATTGAAAAAAAAGAAAACGGGAAGTTTTTATTAAAATAAGTTATTGAATTATCCCATTCTTTGTAATCTGATCTGAAGACATGTCTGTATTCAACGCCGGAAATGATAATATTTCTCCTTCCAGCCTTAAGGGAATATTGTAATTCCGAACCGGCCCAATGCCCATTTGATTCATCATATAATTCGATTCCACCTGAAGGATAGGTGCCAGAATAGGAATAATCATCATAATATGCCCTGAATAACAATGAGCTATTATTCTTCAATTCCTTTCTGTAGATGGCTTCCAGAAAATACCTTTTATCAGTTGTACTGCCATCACCGGTAAGATCTGTATTAAATGCGCCGGTAGGGATTCCTTTCAACCGGTTAGATAAAACACCCGATAAAGTAAAGTTGTTTCGTGAAATCCTTGCCTGTACACCGGAATATTTCTCCCAATCCATGCCTCTTGATAGGCCGTTATTTGTTTCCGGAGCATCAAGTTCGGGAAAATAGTAATTTTCTCCATTATATAATCCACCCATTCCTGATACTGATATATCAATCTTCTTTACCTGTTTTCCGTATACAGCAGAAATTTCATTTTTCCCAAAACTGCCTGTTCCCGTTGAAAGTTGTAGTCCGTCTGTCTGAGAACCTTTCTTCATTATTATGTTGACAATATTGAGCATGGCACCTGAACCGTAAACTGACGCCCCCGGACCTCTTACTATCTCAATCTTTTCAACATTGTTGAGGTTTATGCCAAGTTCGTTCCCCATAAATGCAGAACCATATACTACTTCATTAAATATATGTCCGTCAATCATTATAAGAATCCTGTTATTATAGTCAGTTGGCCGGCTAAAACCCCGTGAACCGGCAGATAAATAGTTCTTGTCACTTGAAAGGTAGATCCCCCGCTGGCTGTTTAGAGCTTCCCCAAGGGTTGTGTAGTTGTAATTTTTTATATCATCTGCAGTAATTACAGAAATGGAAGAAGCTGCTTCGGCAGCTCTCTGAACGAAACGGGAAGAAGTGACAACTTCCTGATTCATGAGGTCGGACAGGGACATTTCGAAAAGTTTGTTTATTTCGGTAGTATCAATTTGTCCTGTCAGAGAAACAGGGAAACTGAATAATGTCGAAATCAAAACCAGGTATTTAAAATAATCTTTCATCTTGTAATATTCAAATAGTAGTTATGATTTCAAATGTCTATATTCTCACTTTATACGTCAGTTATACTGCTATGTTTCATGGTTCAACTCAAAATTACAGATTAATTTCATTATAATTTTTCATTAATGTCCACTAAAAATTCAAAAGACCAGTTTTTGAAAAAATGTATACTTATTATCAGGCAGATATGGTTCATCCCATTGAATACATACGTAAATTAAAATGGAGAAATAAGCAAAAACTCGAGGTGAAGATTTTCCAGAACAGGATTATTATAAGGGACTGGGTAAAATAATCTTCTCAAAAGAGTTCCGGGCCTTGTTTAAACACTTTCATACCTGATTTTTACACCTTTAGCATAATTATTTTTCGTGCCATATTGTGGAGGTATACTTTTGATTCATGAAACAATTATTATTAAATAAAACCAGGAATCATGAAAACAAAAGTATTATTAGCATTGACCTTTTCAGTTATTTTCACATTAACTGCCGTTGCACAGGAAAAAGACAAAAGATTTGGGCTTGAGGTTAGCGCCGGACCATCGCTTGCAACCCGTGAATTCACCGATGGGGTGAGAATGGGTTTCGGCTTTGATGGCACTATTCATTACAGGTTCATGCCTCATACCGGAATCTACTTAGGATGGGGCGAGAACTGGTTCAGTTCCGAATCATCTTCTGAGGAGAACAATAAGGATTTTGAGGAGACAGGTTATGTACTTGGACTGCAATTCAAACATCCTCTTCAGGATGGTGGAACATCTTATTTTCTGAGAGCCGGCGCCCTATACAATCATATCGAGATTGAAAATGAAAATGGCGACATAACTGATGATACCGGCCACGGTCCAGGCTTTCAACTGGCAGCCGGATTCGATATCAGTCTCGGTTCATCATGGAGCCTGACACCGGTTGTTAAGTTTAATTCTCTGACACGGTCGCTGAATTCGGAAGGTAATACAACAAAAATCAGATATGAATATCTTTCGGCCAGGATTGGCATATTGAAAATGTTCTGAAAAGAGTCTTCACACGACAGCAAGAGCCCGGAACCACTGGGCTCTTTGTTTTTGTGCAAATTATCACTTCCAGTCAATAACTCGTACCTTTGCAGAATCTTTTTATAAATTTGGAATCAAATATACAGCCATGAAAATCAATAATAATGAAGAGATAATCGCTGCTGAAGTGAAAATGGAAGGTGCGAAAGATGTTAAGATGAAAATTCTTGTCGGTCTTAATGACGAGTCAGATAATATTATTATGCGACACTTCATTGTTGCCCCCGGAGGTAATACACCCTTTCATTATCATGATTATGAGCATGTTATTAAAATAGAGAATAACAGGGGGATTGCCGTGGATGAAAACGGCAAAGAGCATGAGGTTAGGAAAGGACAAAGCCTTTTTGTTAAACCCAATGAAAAACATCAGTTCCGGAATCCCTTTAACGAGGATTTTGAATTCATCTGCATTATTCCGAATAAGGCGTAATGGGGAAAGACTTAGAGACTTAGGGACTAAAAGACTAAGAGATGGATTGAGTATGTTAAGCTTCAACATACAAAAACTTCTTATGAATTCAAATTTTGTTACGCCCTTTCAGGGTTAATTTTCATGGGGGTGTGCTCTTGATCTGGGAGATATAAAATGCTGGCAATAGCGGTAACGCAGTGAGGAATCTTATACTATTCTATACCAACTACATAATGAATGTATCCCGTGTAATGCAGCCAACCCTCAACTTGAGAAGGGTTGGGCGAAATGAGGGATCTCATGGATTCACCAGGAATAGTTAACGAGCCTTAAGTTGATGTTGAATTGAAACTCGCAATTACATGTTAAAGAGAGAATCAGAAATTTATTTGTCTTCAGCTTATAAAAGGTATAACTTTGAGTAAAATAAAAAATTTGTAAGCTTTATTCCTCTAAAAACTCTATCAATGGAAAAGAAGAATATCAATCGCAGAACTTTTTTGGGAACCGGACTTGCTGCAGCAGCAACAGTAACAGTGGGAAACACTTTTTTACCTGAAGAGATAGACAAATCAATTCCGGTGAAGAAAAACGATGAGCATCCGTTTAACCCTTTAACATACAGTGCCATGCCTACCCGTTCGTTTGGCAAAACGGGTTATAAGGTAGGTGTTCTGAGCCTGGGCGGACAAGCCACCCTTGAAATTAAGGGAAGGGAGGAGGAATCGGAAAAAATAATAAACCGGGCAATCGATCTCGGTATTAATTATATAGACACAGCTGCCTCTTACGGACAAGGAGTGAGCCAGTTGAATATTGGCCGGGTAATGAAAACCCGTCGTGGTGAAGTGTGGCTATCAACCAAAACACACGACCGGACATATGACGGTTCAATGCGTCTGCTCGAGGAAAGCCTGAAGAATCTACAGACCGATCATCTTGATACCTGGCAATTGCATAATGTTCAAAGGCAGGATCAGATTGATGAGATCTTTTCTGCCAATGGTGCGATTAAAGCTATGGAAAAAGCCAAAGCTGAAGGAATGGTCAGGCATCTTGGAATTACGGGGCATTTCGAACCTTTGGTATTGCTTGAAGCTATAAAACGCTATCCTTTCGATTCGATCCTGCTGGCAGTAAATGCTGCAGACATTCATTACCTGAGTTTTAAAAACTACCTCCTGCCAGAGGCACAGAAGATGGGAATAGCGATAATTGGGATGAAAGTTACCACACGTGGCAGGATGCTTTCCTCCTGGACACCACCACCTCTTGATCAGCAGACAGATGCCCGGCTTCGGACACCAAAACCGGGAACCATTTCAATACAGGAAGCACTAACTTATAATATGAGCCTGCCGGTGAGCACATCCATTATCGGCGTTGACAGCGTGGCTCAGATTGAGGAGAACGTAAAGATCGCTTCCGGATTTTCACCTCTGAGTCATGTACAGATGGAAGAAATAGAGTTTAAAACATTACCCATTGTAAGGCAGGGGTTGTATTTCCGCCGCTGGGATATAGGAGTGTGATAGTCTATTGGTTCATAACATTTTGTTGAGTAAATCAATCATTCTGTTATCTTTTTTACCCTCACAATTATCCAGGAACTCTTTCGTGAAAAGTCCTTTATTATCAATGACTTTATAGAAATGTTCTAAGTATTTTATCTTTACCTTTCTGGCTGACTTTGAAAGAAAGTTCATATTGTTAATTATGGATTCAAATTCAGGTCGCAGGTTCCTGTAAAACTCGAACACTGCCTTATACTCTTCATCGGTATAGCATAATCCCTTATAGATCCTTCTGGTAGAAAGTAAATAATCAGGAACTCCCGGTTCTTTTGAATAATCGGCATCGACAAACCCGGAAAGATCAAAATCAAATGGAATAGTAAAAGGTGCCAATGTTGTATCGCCAGGCTGCATATGAATAATGACCTTTTCGATGTTCCTTCCTGTCTTAGCAGAAAGCTCTGCCAGAAGATCTTTATTCCGTTCAGGCATCAGCATTTCAATATTGTTGTACACCAGGGTGAGTCTTTTAAATTTTTTTAGTTTAGTTCTTTGCAAATAGATCTCAAGCAAATAGGTGAGCAGAATAACACTAAAGTTAACAATAAATGCTCCAAGAATATATGGCGCAATATTGGCCTGGAATTTATGACTGAAAGACCAATTATAATAAAAACATATGTTATATCCTTAACAGAGAATGGAATTGTCCGGAAACGGATAATTGAAAAAATGGCAAATATACCCAGCGCGAGGCCCATTTGAATATCTTTTGATCCGAGTATTGAACTAATTAGAAAAATCATAACTCCCATAAGAATAAAGGAGAATAGAAAATCTTCTTTTCTTGAATACTTGTAGTAAATAACCGCAACAAGGATTAAGAGTACCAGAAGGTTTATAAAAAATCTGATAAGCAAATTCTATAACGAATTGTCAAGCAACAGGATATCTACAGGCATATTGATAATATTTTGTTTAGATCATTTAAACAAGAATCAGATTTAGAATTCAAACCTAATAAAAATAGGACAAATATTTATGTTGCTTTGAATATAGCCTGAAGATTATTAATAGTTCGGACAAAAAGTAGTCCCGGCTTCGTTCACCAAAACCGGGACCTTCTTAATAATGAAGAGCTCACATATAACTTAAGGCTGAATTCGATCAGCGGAAGTGCTCCCTGGAAACAGGCTCTTCAGACCAATATCCCGGCTTGCTATAGTATTGAAATAAATGAGATTCATATTCCCGGGTTATTGTATCATCCTCATCGTATTCAGGTGCATCTTTAATTGCATCCTGTGTAAGTTGTACGAGGACTCTGCCATCAACCCAGCTGATTTCGTCAATCCATTGCGGTGAGATAAGCACTTTTTTCCCGGGCAGCCATTTCCCGGTATCGATTATAAAATAGCGGATTTCCCAGTTCGTATCATCGATTAGAAAATCGGATACCTGGCCAATCTCGCCATCAATTGCCTGGATATTGTGTTTGGTAACATCTCTGGTACTACGAAGATTAGGATCCCAACTTTTCTCCTGCTCAACAGGCGGAACACTGCCCCATTTTTCACGATCGTTGGTTACATACGGATATGAGCCCCAGACGTAAGGACCAGTATAATAGAGAGGAGCCCCATAGTGCCCGTAGTATGATTCTTCAAATTGTCTTGAAATTGGCTTGTCGCTTTCAAGCGGCGGGCTATTCTCAATTTCATTTTTAGTCAGTGTTACATTGATAAACTCCTTGTCATAATCCACATTTTCAATGAAATACGGAGAAATCAAAACCTGTCTTTCACTAAGCCAGCCGCCGGTATCGGCAACAAGGTATCGGATTGTCCAGAAGTTATCGTCGAAGAAGAATTCCTTAACCTTTCCTACTTCACCATCAACCCCGCTCAGCTTAAATCCCTGTAGTGTTTTTGCTCTGATTAACATAGTTGTACTCCTTTCTTTTAATTAATAATCTTCAAGAACTCTTTCTTTCTTATTTTATTTACTATTTAACATTACCTGCTTACTACTCATTATCATTTATTTTAACTTATTCTTAGCGGTTACCCTTTTTTTTCCCATCACTATCGTCATCACCATTTATATTATCAGGGTCATATTCTCTCTTTTTTGTAAGAAGGTCGATTTCATACTGGCCGGTAAGAAGGATTTCGTTTAAGGCTTTGAAGGAGAGTTTTAAAGTTGTTTTTTCAGATTCCTGATTCTCGCATGCAATAAATACCGGAAGTATTATAATTGCAAATAATCGGATTAACTTTTTCATCTTATCTTGATTTTAACCATTAATCACAACCTTCTT
>JBBRVC010000078.1:0-17670 GCA_038247205.1 Bacteroidales bacterium | reverse complement strand
GCAGAACCAAATATGGCGATCATTGTTACAAAACCGGCTACAGATAGAACTGCCATACCGGAAAGGGCTGCTCCGCTGGTACATCCTCTTGCCAGTTGGGCTCCATAAACGAAGAATACCCCTCCTAAAAAGGCAAACAACAGCCGCCTGCCATTAGAAATGTTCGGAGATTTTTCAATTTTGAATTTAAGTCTTTTTGAGATTGCCCCGGAAAGGAATCCGCCAATCAACACACCAAATATCTCGATTGTCAGCCAATTTTTCAAAGGCTTTTCCCCGCCTTCAAAATATTTGCTATAATATACAGATTCTTCAGCATGGGTTGGTGATATAGCACCCACAACTGAAACCACACAATATTTTATTCCCCCACTGGCCCCGAGACCTCTTCCCGCCAGGAACATTGCAAAAAGAAGTACAATGCCCAGCATCGTTCCTGCTATATAAGGATTCATGTATTTTTTTTTCATGCTTTTGCTGATATGGCATAATTTAATGGTACAAAAATAACAATAAAGGTTTATACGACACACTAAATACTAAATCTTAGGCTCTCCAAACTTTTCTACTAACTTTGCGTGATTAAACATTAGATAATGAGCCGGTATAAACTTACAATAGAATATGAAGGAACCCGCTATTCGGGTTGGCAAATGCAGAAAGGCGGAAAAACCATCCAGGGTGCAATTCTTGATGCATGCAGAGAACTTGATAATAATGATGATGTGGATATTTATGGAGCCGGACGAACCGATGGCGGTGTTCATGCCATCAGGCAGGTTGCCCATGTTGATCTTAAAACAGATCTTATTCCTTTGAAAATAAAATATGGAATTAACGACCGTTTGCCTCCAGACATCTGTATTTTGAATGTTGAGCCTGCTGATAGCAAATTTCATGCTCGTCATGATGCTGTTGCAAGAAGCTATATTTATCAGATAAGCAGGAGACGAACAGCATTCGGCAAGAAATTCGTTTGGTGGATCAAAGATGAGCTCAATGTTAACCTGATGAATCAGGTAGCATTGCAATTCGTTGGATTAAAAGACTTTAAGTCGTTCACTGATGAAGACCAGGAATCAGGTTCAACAAAAGTTGAGATAAAGCATGCAAGTGTGATTGAATACGGAGACCTTATTGTATTTCATGTAGTTGGATCACATTTTCTTTGGAAGCAGGTAAGAAGAATGATAGGCGTAATTGCAGAAGTAGGCAGGGGCAAGCTATCCCTTGAAGAGGTTCCAGCTTTCTTCAGGAATAAGTCAGATATTCCGGCAAAATTAACGGCTCCTCCAAGCGGTCTGTTCCTCGAAAAAGTATATTATAATAAGGAAGATATTGTTTTTACCACAAAACCTGTATTTAACATGTAAATCCTAAATTTCATAGGATAAAGGCTTAAGAAATATTTGTTTTTTGCTCTGAAATTTCCGAACTTTTAAGTCTGTTTAATCAACTAAAAATCAGGAATATGAAACGGAGGCAATTCTTTAAAACAACAGCAGTATTAGCACCGGCAATGAGTATCTTCCCACCCGACCTGTCTTCACTTTTCAGAATACAAAGTGAAAAAATAGAAAAAAGGTCGTTGGGTAAGACAGGGGAGATGTTATCTATTATCGGTTTCGGGGGTATAATTGTCAAAGATGTTGAGCCTGATGAAGCGTCAAGACTAGTTAAACTGGCAATAGATGCCGGAATTAATTATTTTGACGTTGCTCCATCCTATGGCGATGCAGAATTAAAACTCGGACCTGCACTTGAACCCTACAGAAAAAATGTTTTCCTTGCCTGTAAAACCGGAGAACGTTCGAAATCAGGAGCAAGTGCCGAACTTGATCAATCATTGAAATATCTCAGGACAGACCATTTTGACCTTTACCAGCTACATGCTGTAACAACAATGAAAGATGTAGAAACAATTACAGCTCGCGGCGGCGCATTGGAAGCATTTATTGAAGCAAAAAAAGCAGGGAAGGTGAGATTTCTCGGATTTTCAGCGCATTCTGTTGAAGCTGCCATGGCTTTAATGGACAGATTTGATTTTGACACCATCTTATTCCCGGTAAATTATGCAACATGGAATGCAGGCAATTTTGGTCCTCAGGTTCTTGAAAGGGCTGTAGAGAAGAAGATGGGAATACTGGCTCTTAAAGCGATGGCAAAGGGTCCATGGCCGGAAGGATCAGACCGGTCAAAATTTCAAAAATGCTGGTATGAGCCTTTGGTTTCCACTGAAGATATCAGAATGGGGTTAAGATTTACATTATCTCATACTGTAACCGCAGCAATTACACCGGGTGAGCCGGAACTATTCAGGAAGGCTTTAACTGTTGCAGACAGTCTTACTCCTCTTAAAAATGAGGAGATAAAAATAATTAAGGAACGGGGTATGGCTGGAATTCCGTTGTTTAAATATAGTGAGGCCTGACAGAACATGGAAGGTTACTCATAGTATTTCAACATCAGGTTGATGTTATTGTCATAAACATAATAACATGGATCATCGCAACTGTACTTATCATATTTTACACGCGGAAAAGCTGAATCAACTGATGTATAGGTAATTCCTCCCAGTTGAACTGTTGCAGTAAGGGTATATTTTTTGTTGACAGGTACTGAATGTATTATTATCCCTGAAGATCTGATAGTCTCATAAAGGTTATTGTCTTCCAGGTTACCCTCATATATTTTTATTTCAATCAGATCAATATTGTCAGGTGATATTTTAATATTAAGATCAACCATCTCCGGATCTTCAGCCCTGCAATCGTCACAGATAACGAACAACCGACCTGACGATTCGCACGAAAAGCACAGAACCAAAAGAGTAAAGAATGAGATCTTTATTAATAGTTTCATATAATCAGAACCATTTAATATTTTTAAGAGGTGCTCTCACTTTATCAAAAAAATAATTATAAGTAAGCCCCAGCCTGATCCAAAGGGGCCCGACCCCATAAAATTCATTATTTGTATACTCCAAACCGGCATTAACAGAAATATTTTTATTTTCCCACTTGAATCCGGCTGCAGGAATGATCATTATCTTATTCAGTGGAGAAATTTCTGTTCCCTTAAGTTTATTTCCAAACCCATAGGCGACAGAAAGCGATCCTGAAAATGCAAAATTCCCTCCTAATTGATTATCGGTCACGGATATATCTTTAAATAATCCAATAAAGGCCAGAGAGCTTTTATCAAGGTACTGGAAATAGTTATTATCATCTTGCTTCATCAAAACTCTTGTATACCAGAACTTTGTATCAACACCCACCAGCAATCCTCCATTAATAAATGGCTCTTTGAAGGTAAGGTTTATACCTGTGTAGAAATCCCTTCCTGTAAACTTAGATGAAAGGGTAATGCCAGCCTGATCGAATCCTTTTTTTACTTTCCCCCGCACATTCTCCTTAATAAGTACGTCTATGATCTCCTTTCTCCTGTACTTCGTAGCAACTATGTATGGATCCACGACTTCTTTGGCAGGGGACCATTTCCGGGCTGTTTTAAGGAGTAACTCGGTTGCCGGCAACTGATTCATCCTTATTGTGTATGACAGGGCATCCCAGTTATAGATGTTTTTTTCATAAATATCAATGCCGGTTTTGATAAGAAGGTTCATCAAAAGAGTGTCCCCATTTTGAGAAGCAATAAGAAAAGGATTGAAGCCAACGTTATCATGGGCTTCAATATTGGCTCCATTTTGGACCATCAGATCAGCAATGTCGCCATATCCTGCCCATACGGCAGCCATTAAAGGAGTTGTGCCGTCATTCGCTTTTATGTCAATATCGGCCTCATAGAATAGTAAGAGGTCAGTTACATAGAAGTATCCATAAATTGAAGCAAAATGCAAGGCGGCAACCCCATTATTATCCTGAAAATCAATATTCGCTCCTGATCTTATCAATGCTTCTGAAATATCGACATTTTGCTGTTTTACTGCAACGAGCAATGGAGTTTCATAAGATAAAGTAACGTGATTTACATCAGCGGAGAAGGATATAAGAGTTTTTACGGTGCTTAAATGATCATTAGCACTTGCAAAGATAAGAGCGGTCGCACCTTCGGCAGTTTCATAATTAACATCAGCACCCTTGCCAATTAGCCTTTTAACTTCATTGTCATAACCTTTTGATGCGGCTATCATAAGATTATAATCAAGTGATCCGAAATAGAAAAATGGAATGTAACCGGACGTATCAATTTCTTCAGTCTGGGCATTTAAATTAGCACTAAACAGATAAAGTAAAACAACGAAAAATATGCCCTTCATCGACTTTCTTTTCAGTAACATGGTTACAAAGTTAATTTTTTGCTTCTTTTTTAAAAATAAATTTGAAAAAGATTAATTATTTTCAATAAGTGTGATATTATTCAAATTTTAATTACATTTTTGCGTTTGACAGAAATCATACTATTTTTGTATTAAGCACGCACTAAAAAAACAAACTTTGTTCAGAAATAAACGCAAAATACTTCTATTCAGTTTACTTATTTCGCTTTTAAGCAATAAGCCGGGTGCCGTTGAAAATGCTAATATTCCATTTGAAAAACTGATGCCTGAAAACATCCGCCTGACAAATAGCATTTCCTCAGGGGAAAAGTATGCAGGGATTGAAAAAAATGTAAATAGTTTTATGCATAAATGGGAAATTGCAGGTGCTTCAATTGCTATTGCTCATGAAGGCAAACTGATTTTCGCCCGTGGCTTTGGTTATGCTGATACAGCAACAAAAGCCGAAACCCAGCCATATAATAAATTCAGAATTGCCAGCATTTCTAAACTTGTTACAGCGGCCGCAATAATGAAATTGCAGGAGGAAGGTAAACTGTCGCTTAATGACAGAGTATTTGGTATTGATGGTATTCTTAACGATCCTTTTTACTGTAATCCTCTGG
Source organism: Bacteroidales bacterium (assembly GCA_038247205.1). Lineage (GTDB taxonomy): Bacteria > Bacteroidota > Bacteroidia > Bacteroidales > VadinHA17 > LD21. Next base: position 12,765 of record JBBRVC010000078.1, on the reverse strand, counting down.
ATAAGCGTGCTTACGGAATTACTGTTGCTCACCTTCTCAGTCATGAAGGAGGCTGGACGCAAAGGTATGGAGATCAGATGTTCATGCCTGTTACAATAGCTAATAATATGGGTCTCAAACCTCCGGTTGATACAAAAACAATTGTCCGCTACGCTCTTAATAAACGTCTTCATTTTACACCCGGTGCCGGAAAAGCGTATTCAAACCTGGGATATGGTATTCTGGGATTGATAATTGAAAAAGCATCAGGAATGTCATACGAAGAGTATTGCAAACGGGCAATTCTTGAACCAATAGGCATAAATGACATGACTCTTGCCGGAAACATGCAATCACAACGGGCTCCATTTGAAGTGACATATTATCAGCCTACAGATATTGTTTTAAAACCTTCAATTTATGGAACTGGGGAACTGGTTGTTCCTACTTACGGAGGGAATGATATTGAAGCACTTGGGGGAGCAGGAGCCTGGCTTGCTACTGCGCCGGATCTAATGAGGCTTTTGCTTGCAATTGATGGATTAAGTACAAGAAAGGACATCTTAACTGACCAGAGTATAAAATTCATGACAGATAATAATAATGGTTTTGCCCCTATCGGTTGGAAGAATACAGTTAATAACGGAACATGGTCAAGAACAGGATCATTCCCTGGTACTGCGGGCATGATGAAAAGACAATCTGACGGACTTGCCTGGGTTGTTCTTTTAAATACAAGTACCTGGAACGGACCCGAGATATACTCTTATATAAACAATATGATGAATAAGGTTGTAAATCAGATGGACAAATCAGATGACTATGACCTTTTTCATAATTCGCTTCCGATTCCGCTAAATATCAGCTATTCAAAGCTTTCATTTAACTAGATATGTGTTTTTCAGTTAATGTGAATCTTGTAAAAGATGAACTTGAAAACAGATATGGTGCTACGTTTCTAGACCCTGACAATTACAGGCCAAGTTACTATTATCACGCTTTCAACTTCCCGGAACTACCTGCGGTCTGCTCGGGTAGCCCCGATAAAATACAGCTCCTTAAGTGGGGATTGATCCCCTCCTGGACAAAAACATCTGTGGATGCTGCGGAGGTCCGGCTTAAAACATTTAATGCGCGCAGCGAAAGCATTCAGGATAAACACTCATTCGCTAATTCCTTTATTTCAAAAAGATGTCTCATTCCGGTAAAAGGCTTTTTTGAATGGCATCATAACGGAAGAGAAAAAACTCCGTGGTATATATATCATTTTAATAATGATGTAATGTCTCTGGCAGGATTATACGATGAGTGGACTGATGAGACTGGAAACCTTTTTCGTACATTTTCAATCATTACTGCCGATGCCAATACCCTGCTTGCGGAAATACATAACTCAAAAAAAAGGATGCCTGTTGTTCTGGAACAATCAAGTGAGAAAAACTGGATCGATCTTTCCCTGTCAAAATCGGAAGCAATGGATCTTCTGAAGGCTATTCCTTCAGAAAATTTTAAAGCTCATACAATCGGTCCGCTTATTAACAGCCGAACAGCAGAAAAAAACAGTCCTGAGGTCATCAGTCCATACTCTTATGGAAATTTGCTAATTTAATATTTATTAATCTTTTCCCGAATTAGGGAATAGCATTGATAATCTCTACTGTGCTACAAAATGATATGATAAGGTGCCTGTCTGTGACCTGGGAGCTTTTAGATCGGCATTAAAGCGGGTTATAAGTGCCGTCTTTACCGCCGTTTCTATCAGGCATATATCTAAGGTGGTACTCTCCTTTTCAATAATACGTGCATCTTCCACTGTTCCTTTCTGATTTACTTCTATCGACAATACAACTTTCCCCGATCCCTGGCATTTGTAAATGGGAAGTGGGAGGTAAGTGTGGTTTCTTCCCTCCAGATTGTAGTATATCCTTGTAGGACCCTGATAGTTTGCTGCCATATTCTGAGATTCTTTTGGTTCATCAACCTCAGTTTCATCATTAGTATTTGGTACTTCTTCATCAAGACCAGCATCTGCAAGTTTCTTCTGCTCATCAATATAATTATCCAGCCCAAGCTTTCCACTTTTAATCAGTTCCTCCTTAACCTTATCAATATAATCGAGGGGGTCGACCTTAACTTCGCTCTTGTTAGCAAGATTTCGTGCAATATTCAGCATCGCCTCATCATCCTGAAGGATTTTCTCAATAGAAGTGACGGGTATCTTAATTAATTCTTCCTTTATTTCAGGTTCATCAGCAGGGGCAAATTCTATAAGGATGTCTTTAGTCAGGTCCTTTTTTATTGAACTAATCTTAAATGACATAAAAATAATACCTATAATAAGATGAATTATTACAGTTCCAAGAATCCCAACAAGCCTGCCTTCATTTGTAAGTTTCATACCAAGATCAATATTTTCTGCCGGTAAAGGTCGTCCACGGAATCATTTTTTTCCTTTTTTATTTTTCTTCTGAGGCTTGGCCTTAACCGGTTTTTCGAATTTCTGACTTTTAAACATTCCATTCTTGACTCCCTGGATGAATTTTGCCCATGCAAAAGGATTAAGCAGGCTGATTGTGGGAACCTGATTTTTCATTGCCATAGCGCTGAAATTCTGCTCCATAGCATATTTGTATCCGGCTTCGGGTGTTACCCGTACACCCGAATTGTTTGCTATTGCTACATATATCGAAGCCAGATTATCATTCATATTTTCAATTATTGGATCTTTGGCCTGTTCCCTTGTCATATCTTTTATAAAATCAGCATAAGTTCTCCATGGCATTATAGTAACTTCTGCAATTTGAAAAGTGTCAACTTCCAGTACTATGTCAACGTTAACAAGCTTCTGTTCGTATAAAGCAGGAATAATTGTATGATATTTTTTGTATCCAAGGGCTCTGAAGAGAATAGTGTCACCTGGTATGCTTGTTATTGAATAAATTCCCGATGGTTCACTGACTGTTGCCTTATTAAGCTTCATGGAGATGATTGCTGCACCCTGGACAGGCCTGTTTGCTTCATCAGTTATGAACCCGGTGACCTGCAGGAATTTCTCCTGTTCAACAGTCTGTCCAATCAGGTCAGAAAGTGAAAAGAGAATGAGTATTGAAGTATAGGTTAAACGCTTCAAAGTAATTAGAATTAAATTTCCGACCATGTATGTGTATGCAAAATAAGCAATATTGAGTGGAACAGTAAAACATTTAACTAAAATTTAATAATTTTCGATTTTTTGAATAAAACCATTTCTCTGTTAAACAAATATCCACCACCTTTGATATTATAAACATGCATGATAGTAACAACGTGTATGTGATAATAAACGTCATTTATCCGATTCTAGTTTATGAAGAAACTTTTGCTACTTGGGGATGAAGCAATAGCACAGGCTGCAATTGATTCCGGTATTTCAGGCATGTATGCATATCCGGGTACCCCATCCACCGAAATAATGGAATATATACAATCCTCTGAAGTTGCATCTGAACGCAATATACACAGGGAATGGTCGTCTAATGAGAAAACAGCCATTGAAGCTGCCCTTGGTATGTCATATGCAGGAAAAAGAGCAATGGTTGCAATGAAGCATGTGGGTCTTAATGTCGCAGCTGATGGCTTCATAAATGCAGCTATGACAGGTGTAAATGGTGGATTGATATTAGTTTCGGCAGACGACCCATCCATGCATTCATCACAGAATGAGCAGGATTCCAGATTTTATGGCAAATTTGCTTTTGTACCATGCTATGAACCATCAGATCAGCAGGAAGCATATAACATGATTTTTGATGCCTTCGAACTTTCCGAAAAATACAAGTTACCTGTACTTTTTCGTATAACTACGCGGCTTGCTCATTCGCGTGCAAGTGTTGTCTTAAAAAATATGATTTCAGAAAATAAATTCCATCTGCCTGATGATCCCAGGCAATTTGTTTTATTGCCTGCTATTGCCAGGAAAAAATATAAAAATTTGCTAAGTACTTATGATACAATAAAATACGATAGCAGGCTCACAAAATACAACAACTTCAAGGATGGCAGAAAAAGAGACCTTGGAATAATTACGTGCGGAATAGCTCATAACTATCTGATGGAAAACCTTAACGGAACCAATATTGATATTCCGGTCCTTAAAATAGCTGCTTATCCATTTCCTGTTGATATCATCAAAGATATTTCTGACAGGTGCAGTGAGTTGCTTATTCTTGAAGAAGGATATCCTTTCATTGAAGAGTCACTCAGGGGTATGCTTGACAGCGGAAATAAGATTTATGGACGTCTTGACGGTACAATTCCCCGCGATGGAGAACTGAATCCTTCTATTGTGGCAAAAGCTCTGGGGTTACCTGTTGCCTATGGTCAGAAAGTGCCGGACGTTGTAAAAATGAGACCTCCTTCATTCTGTAAAGGTTGTGGACATGCCGATATGTATAATTCTCTTAATGAAGCAATTAAAGAGTATGGCGATGGCCATGTTTTCTCAGATATCGGATGCTATACCCTTGGAGCACTCCCTCCATATAATGCAATAAATTCGTGTGTTGATATGGGTGCTTCTGTTACAATGGCCATTGGAGCAAGCGATGCAGGGCTTTTTCCATCCGTGGCTGTAATTGGCGATTCTACTTTTACACATTCCGGGATGACAGGGCTTTTGGATGCAGTTGTTAAAAATTCACCTGTAACGATAATAATATCTGATAATTCAACAACAGGAATGACCGGTGGACAGAAATCTCAGGCTTACGGAAGAATCGAAAAGATATGCGCAGGCCTTGGTGTTGAACCTGAACATATTAAAACAATAATTCCCTTGAAAAAGAATCATGATGATAATGTACGTATCATGAAGGAGGAACTAACATTTAAAGGTGTATCAGTAATAATTGCTTCACGGGAATGCATTCAGACTGCAACAAAAAAGAAAAAATCAGATAGCTAACCGTTTATTATTAAATAATCTTTCATGAAGAATGATATAATTTTAGCAGGAGTAGGAGGGCAGGGTATACTCTCAATTGCATCCATAATAGGATTATCAGCAGTGGCTAACAACCTCTTCCTGAAGCAATCGGAAGTGCATGGAATGAGCCAGCGGGGAGGAGATGTACAATCGCATTTCAGGCTTGCAGATAAACCTGTTGCATCGGATCTAATACCCTATGGAACTGCAGATCTTATAATTTCTGTAGAACCTATGGAGTCTTTACGATATCTTCCATGGCTTTCAAAGAAAGGATGGCTTGTTACCAATTCTAATCCATTTGATAACATTCCTGATTATCCGTTGGTGGAGAGTATAATAAAGGAAATCAGGAAGATAAAGAACCATGTTATAATTGATGCTGATTCCATTGCAAAAGAAGCAGGCTCTGTTCGGTCGGGTAACATGGTTATACTGGGAGCGGCATCTCCTTACATTCAGATCCCTTTCAACAGTCTCGAGGATAGTGTCAGAAAATTATTTGCCGGTAAAGGAGAGGAAATTGTCGGGATTAACCTGAAAGCACTCAGAGCCGGCAGAAATTTTGCCAACTGATACTCCATGTAATTAAAACTTGAACAATGCATTCACATAAAGTGCACTGGTTTTCTGGACTTCCCCGCTCTCAGGTGTGGTACCCTGGTAACTAAGTGCAATTTTTACATTAGTATTGAAGGTGTATTGCAATCCGGCAATCATAAAATCAGTATCTTTTAGAATATTCCATGGAAGGTGACTTTCATCTGATATAGGAGACGAGGTGTGATCGTATCTCAGAAACATTTCAGTCTTTTCAGACAGACTGAAACTTCCGGTTCCTGAAAAACCCCACAAATCATTACTCTTATTAATGCCCATATTATTTTTATATATTACCTCAGCACCTAAAGAAAGACGTTCGTTTTTAAAACCTGCAAATCCTAATACCGTTGATTGTCTTAATAGTTCTTTTTTCATGATATCACCGAATATCCTGAATACCATGGTTTTATTGGGAGTAAAATAAAAACCCAATGATGTCTTAAGATTGTTGTCGGACTGAAGATTTGAATAACCTTTTCCATTCATTATTGTAACGTCAGCACTCAATGCATCACTAAGCATATAATTCACAGCCAACCCGAGATCTGATACATATCCAATCCCGTTCAACTGTTGATATGTGTCGGAAAGATATCTTTTTCCATGAAATTTCTGTTGATAATCAGCAATAAGAGTCTTTGAAATTCCAAGGTTTACTGATAGTTTATCTTTGGTATAATTAATAAACGCTTCCCTTAAATGAACATATCTCCTTGTATTGGACCTATCTGCTGAACCAGAAGGTGAACCTGCATTTAGAATTACTGTTGTTGAAAAATTATTACCCGGCACATATGTGTAGCCAAAAAAAGCTCTCTCAATTCCAAAACCAGTAGTACCCAGCGAATCTTTTATATTGTAGTGGAAATCTGTAAAAATCTCGGTAAATAATTTTCCTGACGGTTCTTTGGTTTGGGAATGAAGACTGAGAAAGGTCAGAAAAAATAACAGAATCGATAGTATCTTTTTAATCCGCATATAATATATTTCAAAAGCATGTTTTAAAGCATCGGACTTATATTCGGGGGTAAATATATATTTTGTTTATTTGAAAAAGAAACTACCCTAATTAAAAGTTTTATGAAACGTTTATTTCAATTTCTTATTCTGCTTGGATCTCCGTTCATATTAACAGGCCAGAAAGCTGACTTTTATTCAGCTGAAAAGTTCATGGAAGACAATCTTTCTTCCAAAATTGGAGATCTTACAGTTGATGTACAATGGATTGGAGAGTCTGATAATTTCTGGTATTCGTTTAAGAATTCGGGTGGAAGGAACTATTATTACGTAAATGCAACCGCAGTAAAAAAACAACTTCTTTTCGACAGACAATATATGGCTGCTGAGTTAAGGAAGCTCACCCATCATCCATATAATGAACTGGATCTGCCGTTGAAAGATATAAAATTTAATAAAAAGAGCACCACAACTCTCACCTTCAGCGTGGATTCAATAAAGTTTCAATATGATATTATAAGTCAGAAACTGGTAATAAAGGATACAATACGCAAAGAAAAGATAAACGCCCGTTGGGCCGGTTATTCTCCCGACAGTACGTGGATTGTGTATTCCAAGAACCATAATCTGTGGATTATGAAAGCCAATGATAAAGACAGTATCGAAACACAACTTACAACTGATGGAGAGAAGTACTACAGTTTTTCAGGTTATAGCAACATTGAGGATACCTCAAAAACCAAAAAGTCCAGGGCCAATATCATATGGTTTAAAAATTCAAAAAAGCTTTTTATTGAACGAAGAGATGTACGCAAAGTTAAGGACCTCTTTCTTGTGAATGTACTTGCACAACCGCGTCCTCAGCTTGAAACTTATAAATATCCTATGCCCGGTGATGAGTTTGTACCCCAGACTGAGCTTATCATTTTCGATGTAGAAACAAATAAACGAACCGATGTTGATCTTAAAAAGTGGAAGGACCAGACAATTAATGTTGTATGGTCATCACAAAAGGCAGCTGATAAATTAATTTTAATCCGCAAGGACCGGCCACTCAAGAATCTTGATGTATGCCTTGTTGATGTCGGAACAGGTAGCGTAAAAGTCCTTTTTAGTGAACAAACATGGCCATATTTTAACGATGATTATATGAGCCTCAATGTTCTGAATGAAGGTAATGATTTGATCTGGTGGTCAGACAGAACCGGTTGGGGACAGCTTTATCTGTATGATGGCAACGGTAATCTCAAAAAGGAGATTACAAACGGATATTTTGTTACTGGAAAGGTTGAGAGAATTGATACTGCAGCCAGAATGATTTATTTTGAAGGATTTGGCCGTGAAAAAAATGTCCATCCTTATTACAATATGAAATATAAGGCTTCTTTAGATAAGGGAGGCATAACTCTGTTGACAAAGGAGCCGGCCGATCATTCATTTAATATGTCAGGATCAGCCAGATATTTTGCTGATACATATTCAAGGGTAGATATAGCTCCGGTAGGCGTTCTGAGAGATAACAATGGTAAAATATTGCTGAAGCTTGAAGAAGCTGATCTTTCACAACTATTACTTTCAGGATGGAAGATGCCTGAGATATTTACAGTAAAATCAAAAGATGGGTTAACGGATCTTTATGGTGTTATGTATAAGCCATTTAATTTTGATTCAACAAGGAAATATCCTGTTATTTCGAATGTTTATCCCGGACCACAGTATGAAAGGGTACCTTTTCAGTTTACCATCAGCGGAGAAAAAAATGTAGCTCTGGCCCAGGTTGGTTTTATTGTAGTAAGTTTTGGCCATAGGGGAGGTAGTCCGATGAGAAATAGTTATTATCATACATACGGATACAATGATCTGCGTGATTATCCTCTTGCCGACGATAAATATGGATTGGAGCAACTTGCAGATAAACATGATTTTATTGATATCTCACGAGTGGGTATTTATGGACGTTCAGGTGGAGGATTTATGTCCACTGCTGCAATCCTCTCGTATCCTGATTTTTATGACGTAGCAGTATCACCTGCAGGAAATCACGATAATAATATTTACAATCAGTGGTGGGGTGAAACCCATAATGGTATCACACAGGTTGATAAAAAGATTCCTGCAAATGGAGGGAATGAGAGTACAACTCAAACCTCTTTTAAAGGAAAAGTAGAAACGAATATGGACCTTGCCCGTAACCTAAAGGGGCATCTTTTACTTATTCATGGTGACATGGATAACAATGTTCATCCGGGAAATACTTTACGAGTTGCTGATGCTCTAATGAAAGCTAACAAGCGTTTTGACCTGATGATCGTACCAGGACAGAGACATACCTATGGCAGTGCTACAGGGTATCTTGACAGACTGATGTGGTATTATTTTGCTGAACATCTGCTTGATGATTACCGGAATAATGTAGACATGCTCGATTTTTAAAAGGTTGAGTAATATAAATAAGACACAATGAAGAAATATTTTGGAATTATTGGAGCATTTCTGTTCCTGATGGTATCAACTGATATAATTAATGCACAGGAAAGAAACTGGAGGAAAACTCAGGGTACAGCCATAAAAAAATCATGGGGTTTTTAAATAACTAGACAGCACAGGCTTTAATTCCTAAGCAAAAGTAAGGTAATTATAATGTAAAGAGGCTGTTTCAGATTGAAACAGCCTCTTTTATTCAGGAAATGCAGCGATTGACTTTCCTGTAGTAAGGTTATTCACCGGCAGACTCTTTTCCCGGTTTCTCACCATTGCGAAGAAGTAGTAGGTCATTAAGAACAATCTCGGTAATGTACTTTGTTGCACCTTTTTTGTCTTCATAAGTGCGATAAACAATCCTGCCTTCAACAGCAACTTCTTTGCCCTTCTTTAGAAATTTTTCAGCTGTTTCGGCTAATCCGTTCCAGGCTACGATGTTATGCCATGTAGTTTCACTGACCTTCTGTCCATCAGCGTTTTTGTAGCCATCATTTGTGGCAAGGGTAAAACGGGTAAATTTTTTTCCTGTTTCAGTTGATTTAGTTTCAGGATCCTGTCCCAGATTTCCGATGAGTGTGACTCTGTTTTTTAATGAACTCATGATTTTAATTTTTAGTTAAACAATAATTACATGTCAAACTTACACCCGTTGTATCAACTGTATCGGTAGATAATCATTTATAGTCGTTTGTATCCGTTTGAAAACGGGTTTATATTTATGTATCAGTAAACTATGAAGATTTTGTTGAACAATTTAATTTGAAAATTTTTATATCTTTAACAAAACTTTAGTGCTGTGGATAAGAAATGTCTCGATTGCGGCGACACAATAAAAGGTCGTACCGATAAGAAATTTTGTTCTGACCAGTGCCGTAACAATTATAATAACAGGCTTAACCGTGACACAAACAACTTCGTGAGGAATGTGCACGGATTACTCAGAAAAAACAGAAGAATTCTTTCTGACTTGTATGATGACGGGAAAGTGAGGGTTCATAAAGATGCCTTGTTTGCCCTCGGCTATAACTTCAGCTTTTTTACACATATAATTGAAACAACAAATGGCAATAAATTCCATTATTGTTTCGAATATGGCTACACAGAGACCGGAGATGACTTCCTTGAGTTAAGGCAAAACAGCCAGTATTTTGAATATCAGTAGTAGTTTTTCAGATCAAATCTTCTTCTTCAGATGCATTGGATCTCTTCTCTTTTATAGGGATGATATGACCTGTATATCTTACATTATCGATCCTTATACTTGACATTGAAGCCTGGATTGATCCATTTTCTCCAACAGTCATAAAGATATCAAATGTATCGTTCCGGTTATTTACTTTCAGGTCTAACTCAAATTTTCCCTTTGACGGAATATCTTTAACCTCATATTTTACAGTATTTCCCCGCATTGTAATACCGGCAATCGGACGAAAGGAATGTTGCCTTCCAAGATACGCAGCGCTTATAACTGCTTTATCGCCATCGACAATAATGAAATTGGCACGTGGAACTAGATCAATCATTCCTCCGAACCTGAAATAGATCCGGTCAAACCGTACGATGAATCTTTTTGATTCGACAGCTTCACGTACCATTGCCTGCTCAGCAAGATTCTTCTCTTTCCTGAGTTCATTTCTTGAAATCCCGGCTTCTTTGCTTACAGTGCAGGATGAAATGACCAATAGTAATAACAGAATATATTTAGCTTTTTTCATGACATATATTTTACAATAGCAATTCAAATATCATGCCATTAAAAAGCCATTACCATTTACTATTTGACAACTCCCATATATCAGCAAAACTTATTTTGATGATCTTCTCCATAATATCCCAGTTCACAGTACTAATCTCATCTGAAGGTGTATGATATTCTTCTCTGTGACCCGGCTTGAAACGCATTACCGGAACTCCGGCAGCAACAAACGACTGGTGGTCACTTCCACCCGGCGGGTTAGAAGATGGCTGATATTCCATATTTATTTGAATTCCATATTTTTTAAGATTATTTTCAGTTATGTCCCTCAACCCGGGTAATGAGGACGAATACGTCATTAAAACCTTATTTGGTTCATTATCAGCTATGTATCGGGAAATCATATCGAAATTTATGTTTAGCCGCAGGTTGGCAAGCGGATAAGTAAGATTTTCAATATAGTATCTTGAACCTAACAGGCCTTTTTCCTCCGCTGTCCATAAAGCAATAATAATTGTTTTCTCAGGTTTGACCCCGGTTTCCATTATGGCTCTGGCCAGTGTCATTGCACCTACAGTTCCGGAGGCGTTATCATCTGCGCCGTTCCATATATATCCTTTATTCATTCCCATATGATCGTAATGTGCCCCAATAACAATAATCTGATCATGATCATTGCCTTCAATAATACCGATAACATTCCTTACAGCTACCGGAGTGGTAATAACTTCAGATTTAATATAGATTGACTTTCCTGTCGGTAGAGCGGAATTGTACTGTGAATTATCATCGGCTTTATTTATGTAATCCTCAATAGAGAACCCGGTTCCTGCAATTATTTCATTTGCTGCTTTCATAGAAATTGCGATTCTGACCAGATTTTCAGAATGATTTTTGCCTGGCAATGAGAAAATTGCATTTGACCTTGACGAGCGCGGATTGCTTTCAGCCGGCGACATGTTATAAAAATCCTTAACCGGAGCATTCCCCACTACTGTTACATTAGGATTAAACTCAATTATTCCTACAGCACCCATTGCCCTTGCCAATTTTTCCAGCTCATCAGAGTAGGATCTAATCTGAGTCGGTGTAAGTTTCTCTCTCACAAATCCCGGAACACCGGCTATTTTAAGTATAAACTTTCCTTTTACGTCCAGTTTGTTGAAATCGTTATATTTCAGGTTGTCATTTTTATATGCATACCCTGCAAATACTACAGGCGCTTCAATCTCAAAACCAATTCCTGAAGCTCTTATTTGAAAATCAACTCCGTATGTAAAGCTTTTCGTTTTAACAGACTCATTATCAATAGATTTTAATTTAAGAATCTGATCAGTTCCAGGTTCGATCTTGAGGAGAACAAAATTCTGAAAATAGGATCGTTCAGGCCTGTTTTGTGCAGAGAATATGTTTTTTGGTTGCGGGTAATCGCCACCGGGTTTTACTCCATATAACTGAAGAATACTTGCGATATAGTCACCCGCCAGAAATTCACCTTTTTCCCCGGTTTCACGTCCCTCAGTCCAGTCAGATGCAAGAAACCCAAGTTGTCCCTTAAGGGCATCCATGGTTATTGATTTTAGTCCGTTCTCTAAAGGAAATACTTGGGCTGAAATTGATAATGCAAGAAAATTCAAAATGAACAATGAAAATATTATCTTCTTCATCTGGGAAAGAAATTAAATTAAAGTAAAGTGTAAATAAGTCTCTTATCAGTAGTTTACGACTTTACTAAGTTAAATTATAAATTGGAATTTAAAAACTGCAGAATTTATTATTTCCTTCAATTTTTATGAAAATCTTAAAAACGGTACAGGATTTGATCGGATGTTTGAAATATGTTCAACTATTTTAACTTTACAAAATATTAAGGAAATAGTATATTTGAAAATATTGGTGTCCGATTAAAAATTGTGCATATACGGCAAACCCTTATTATATTTCATCCCTACGGGACTTTGTACAAATTGGGCTTACTTTATATTTCTACCGATATTTCATCCCTAACGGGATTGTCCCGTAGGGACAAAATATTGGTAGTAAAATAGTTAGGGAATAACCCAAAGTCCCGTTAGGGACGATATAT
>JBBRVC010000077.1:0-17881 GCA_038247205.1 Bacteroidales bacterium | reverse complement strand
TACCGGTGTTCCGATAAAAATTATTGACCATAAGGAAACGACGGTTCTCGGCGCTTCTCTGTTTGTGCAGGCTGCATGTGGTAAAGCCGGCACTCCTGAGGAAGCCAGACTGGAAATTGATTACAAAACAGAGATCATTCAGCCGTCAGGTTAAATAAATCCTGATCTGAGCATAATTGTATTAAATTAGCCGAACTGCTCATATTCGCTATAACAATAAAAAATAATCATGGAAATCACCTATTTTAATGGCAAGTATATCCCGAAAGATGAAGTTAAAATAAGTCCTGACGATCGTGGATTCCTGTTAGCTGATGGAATTTATGAGGTTGTGAGATGGCACGAAGGTTTTTTCTATGACATGGATAGCCACCTTTCAAGACTTAAAAGAAATCTCAGAGAATTACGGATCAACTGGAGCGATCCGGAATTATTTCCCGATGTCGCTCTCGATCTTATAAAGAAAAATAACCTTGAGAATCAGGCATCAATGGTTTACTTTCAGATTACACGAGGCGTTGCCAGACGGAGTCACACGTTCCCCTCACCTGAAGTTAATCCGACATTATATGCATTTGCATGGAGCTATGTTCCTGAGCTTAACCTTATTGAGACGGGAATCAGGGTAATGCTTAAAGAGGATATAAGATGGAGTAGGTGCGATATAAAATCTATTGCTCTACTCGCAAATACTTTAAGCTTTCAGGAAGCATGCGAAAACAGGCTTAAAGAAGCAATTTTTGTACGGAATGGACTTATAACAGAAGGATCGCACTCAAATATCTTCTTTGTTATAGACAAAACACTACATACGCATCCTGAATCAAATCATATACTCTCAGGAGTAACCCGCAAGAATGTTCTTAGGATAGCCCAGGAACTTGGAATAAATATCAGGGAAGAGGCGATGCTTGAAAACCGGCTCAGATTCGCACAGGAATCATTTATTACAAATACTTCAGGCGGAGTAATTCCTGTCACTGAAATTGGAGGTAATACTATCGGCGAGGGGAACCCAGGACCCGTTACCCGGCTCATATATGATAAGTTCGAGGCAGAAATCAGTGCATTAAAAGGTTGAAGGTCCATTCATAGCTTGTAATGAATTTCCTATATTTGCACAAATTTTCAAAATACTATGAGCCTTTTAAACATAAGCGAGCAGGAACAGATCCGGAGAAATTCACTTGATGAACTAAGAAAATCAGGCATTGACCCATATCCTGCTGCTGAATATAAAACTAATGCATTTGCACAGGATATACTTGATAATTTCTCTCCCGAAAAGAACAATTTCCAGGATGTTTGCATAGCCGGTCGCATTATGAGCCGCAGAATAATGGGAAACGCTTCTTTCGCTGAATTAATGGACTCATCAGGTAGAATTCAGGTGTATTTTCGCCGCGATGATATCTGTCCCGGCGAAGACAAATCCCTATATAATAATGTATTTAAGCATCTTCTCGATATTGGCGATATTCTGGGAGTAAAAGGACATGTTTTCATAACACAGATGGGTGAAACGACTGTCCATGTTAAGGAGTTCACAGTCCTCTGCAAATCAATCAGACCACTTCCTGTTGTTAAGGAAAAAGACGGGATCCTGTTCGACGCGGTTACCGATCCTGAAACCCGTTACCGTCAGCGTTATGTTGACCTTATCGTCAATCCGAATGTACGCGACGTCTTCCGCAAAAGAACAAGAATAATCCAGTCGATGCGCGATCTATTCAATGATAAGGGTTATCTTGAAGTGGAAACGCCTGTACTTCAGCCAATTCCCGGCGGAGCAACTGCCCGTCCATTCAAAACTCATCACAATTCGCTCGACATACCACTCTACCTCAGAATTGCAAATGAGCTCTACCTCAAACGCCTTATTGTAGGTGGTTTTGAAGGTGTCTATGAGTTTGCCAAGGATTTCAGGAATGAAGGTATGGACAGGACTCATAACCCGGAGTTCACTGTGATGGAGATCTATGTGGCTTATAAAGATTATAACTGGATGATGAATTTTACTGAAGAGATAATTAAAAAAGCAGCAATTGATCTCCACGGCAAAACGGAAATTGAATATGGAGATAAGCTTATTAACCTCAGCCCTCCCTATAAACGAATAAGTATGATCGATGCAATCAGGGAAAATACCGGCATCGATATTTCAGGTATGGATGAAGATGAACTCAGAGCCGTCTGTGTTAAACTTGAGGTTCCTGTTGCTCCTGAAATGGGAAAAGGAAAACTTATTGATGCACTCTTTGGAGAAAAATGCGAACACAATTATATACAGCCAACCTTTATAATCGATTATCCTGCAGAAACTTCCCCTCTAACCAAAATGCATCGAAGCAAACCCGGCCTTACCGAAAGATTTGAACTGATGATAAACGGGAAAGAGATTGCCAATGCATATTCCGAGCTTAATGATCCTATTGACCAGATGAACCGCTTCCAGGAACAGCTTAAGCTTTCTGAGAAGGGAGATGATGAAGCAATGTTTATTGATCTCGATTTTGTAAGGGCACTCGAATATGGCATGCCCCCTACATCAGGAATGGGTATCGGAATTGACAGACTTACTATGCTTCTTACAAATCAGCAGTCGATCCAGGATGTTTTACTTTTTCCTCAGATGAAGCCTGAAGTTCAAAAGGGAAAAGCTGAAAGCCCTAAAGAAGAATATCTTGAACTCGGTATACCCGAAGAATGGATTGAACCTTTGAAAAGGATGGGTTTTATCACAATTGACAAGTTGAAGGAGGTTGAGAAAGCCGGAAAACTTGCCAATGACCTGAACGGATTCAACAAGAAGAATAAGCTTGGTCTTGCAGGCTTGAGTCCTGAAACCGTTGCAAAGTGGATTAAGGAATGCTTAACATACTAAAACATCCCCTGCTGACACATAAGCTGACGCTTTTACGTCGCAAGGAAACAGGTACAAAAGATTTTCGCGAAACTCTCGAAGAAATTGCCGGCCTCATGGCTTATGAGATTACCCGAGATTTACCTTTAAGAGATATTACCATTGAAACACCTTTAGGTAAGTGTGATACTCAGGAACTTGCCAGAGATGTTGTCATTATTCCTGTATTAAGGGCAGGACTTGGGATGGTTGATGGGATTTCAAACCTTATACCTACCGCACGTGTTGGACATATCGGTATGTATCGCGATCATGAGACGCTCCTTCCAACTACATACTATTCAAAATTTCCGGGCAACCTGCCTGATGCAGTAGTTATGGTGCTCGATCCAATGCTTGCAACAGGGGGAAGCTCAACTGCAGCAATTCAGATCCTGAAGGACCATGGGGCAAAAACTATTAAACTTGTTTGCGTGGTCGGCGCTCCTGAGGGAATACAGCGGATCAGGAAGGATCACCCTGATGTTCAGATTTATCTTGCTGGTCTTGATGAAAAACTTAATGAAAATGGATATATAGTTCCCGGTCTTGGCGATGCCGGCGACAGGCTTTTTGGCACAAAGTAAAACTCTTATTATCACTTTATTAGGATGCCGCAAATAAACGTAATTGAAGCAACTAACGTTTGGAAATCGTTCAAAACAGTCCAGGCAGTTAAGGGAGTAAGCCTTAAAATTCCTAAAGGACAGTTTATTGCCATCCTTGGCCCAAACGGTGCAGGAAAAACCACCCTTGTGGAGATGATTGAAGGAATTCAGAAACCCGACAAGGGTGAAATTACCATCGTGGGAAAGAAATGGAAAGGTAATGAAGATGAACTTCATCGCATACTTGGCATATCGCTGCAGGAGACAAGATTTATTGATAAACTAAGAGTAACTGAAACCCTTCTGCTTTTTGCAGGATTTTTTAATCTTGGAAAAAAACGGGTAAATGAGATTATTGATATTGTAGGTCTTGAGGAAAAAAGAAAATCTTATGTCGTTAATCTTTCAGGTGGCCAGAGACAAAGACTGGCTCTTGGAATTTCCCTGATCAATAGTCCGGCAATTCTGCTTCTTGATGAACCTACAACAGGACTCGACCCAAATGCGCGGCGTGAAATATGGGAAATACTGAGCAGACTGAAGGAGAAATCTGAGACCTCACTGGTGCTTACCACGCATTACATGGAAGAGGCTCAGAATCTTTGCGATTATATTGTAATAATGGATAGCGGTGTAATATTAAAAGAGGGCACTATTCATGAACTTCTTGAAGAGGATTCAAACGAAAAGATAGTTGAGTTCACCACCGAAAGCACTCTGGCAGAAGAAGATCTGACAAATGGTCTATTTAAAATACACACACGCCAGACAGGAGAAAGGGCATATGTTTCGCTTACAAATTTCGAAACAGATCTTCCTGCTTTTATGGCATTCCTGAAATCACGGAATATCACGCTCAAGCACATGGAATGCCACCGGAGAACACTTGATGATCTGTTTACCTCACTAACCGGACGAAAAATAAATGAATAGGTGGATACGATTTAACCAGCTCTGGCAACTGACTGCAGCCCTTTTCCGCGAAATTATACGGGAACCCGGAGTGCTTTTCTGGGGCATACTTTTCCCTATCCTTATGTCACTCGGCCTGGGACTTGCCTTTGCAAGAAAAACAGATGTCCAGCGAAAAATCGCTATAATAAGTGATAGTACCTCTGTTGCAATTGATACATCATCACTGGCGATTTTTCTTGAAACCTGGTGTGAAAAAATTAACAACCCGGCCGATGATGAGTATAAATGGAAGTATACGATATCTGATGAAAAACTGGGGAACTCCATATTTCTGTTCTACGAGATGGGATGGGACGATGGGATGGTTAAGCTGAAAAGAGGAACAATTAATTTGCTTATACGGGGGAATAATGGGATTACCGAATATCATTTTGACCCTTTGAATGCTGATGCCGAACTTACCTATCTCAAACTCAGGGAGATTATCGGTGAAGGTGCTTTGCGTCCTCCTGAAAACCGGGCTGAAATAAAACCACTTACTGTTACAGGGACCCGTTATATAGATTTCCTTGTTCCGGGGCTGGTAACAATGGGTGTGATGATGTCATGCATGTGGGGAATAAGTTACGGACTGATTGAAAAGAGATCCAAGAAGCTGCTTCGGAGGCTGGTTGCCACACCAATGAAAAAATCGCATTTCCTTATTGCACTTATAACAGTAAGGGTAGTGATGAACATTATTGAATCAGCGGCAATAGTGATTTTTGCCCTCATAGTTTTTAATATGAAGATACAAGGCGACATCTCAGCACTGATCCTGATGTTCCTTGCAGGAAATATTGCTTTTGCAGGTCTGGCAGTTCTTGTATCATCCCACACATCAAACACTGAAGTCGGCAATGGCCTTATAAATTTTGTAGTATTCCCAATGATGATACTTTCGGGGATATTCTTCAGCTATCAGAACTTCCCCGATTGGAGCCTTCCGGTTATCAGAAACCTTCCGCTCACAATTCTTACCGATGGAATGAGAAGTATTTTTAACGAAGGCGCAGGATACACTGAAGTCACCCTTCCTATAGTCATCCTCCTGGTCACAGGAACTGTTTTATTCTCAATCGGACTCAAAATATTCAAATGGCATTAAGAAGGTTGAAGGCATTGGTTGTTTGTGTTAATTTAATGATCCTTAGTGTCTTCGTGCATTAGTGGCACAACTTATACAAGAATCCTTTGTCATTGATCCGCCAAATATTTGCAGAAAACATCTGGGTATTTGAATGCGGCAGAGCCGCCTGTATTTGTAGTAAGGCAATTGTAATATATCACACATAAGGTGCAGAGCACCGCAATATTAAACAGTACCATCCTCAGGATGAGACATGAGATTTAAAGTTCATAATGCATATTGTTGTTGATTCCGAGTCGTAACATCAAACAAAAAACTTTCTTACCTATGCAACATTTTTTATTTCTGCCTGTCTTTTAACTGAAAAGAGTTCTAATCTAAAAAGTAAGGAAATGAAAAATCAGAGATATTTGGCCATTATTCTTCTGCTCGCAATCACAGCCTGCGCTGATGGGCAGTTCAGGAAGACAGTCTATGGCAATAACAAAGTCACAACCCAGGAACGTAAAACCAATTCTTTTACCGGGATAAAAGTCAGTACAGGAATTGATGTTTTTCTTAATCAGGGTAAGGAGGACGGAACCTTAACTGTTGAGGCCGACGATAATCTTCATGAGTATATTCTTACCGAAGTCAGAGATGGTATTCTTCATGTTTACACTGAGGCTAATATACGTGATGCCGAACGAAAACGTGTTTATGTTAATATGAGAGAGGTTAATTCAATTAGTACGTCAAGTGCAGGAGATGTAATCGGACAGACACCGGTTAAAACTGACAGAATTAAATTATCGGCATCAAGCGCAGGCGATATAAAGCTTGAATTGTATGCTGACGAGATTGATGTAAATATCAGCAGCTCAGGCGATATGACCCTTTCAGGTGAAGCAGATATAATAGAAGCTGATCTTAGCAGTGCAGGCGATCTGAATGCCTTTGAACTGAGAGTCCGGGAAGCTGATCTGTCTGTATCAAGTGCAGGAAATGCAGATGTGAATGTGTCGGAAAAGATTACAGCACGGGCTTCCAGTGCCGGAGATATAAACTACAGGGGAAATCCTAAATATGTCGATGCCCATTCTTCCAGTGCCGGAGGAATTCACAGAAGATAATTTCACTCAATATATATATACCCCTATTATTATTGTAGCCGCCGGAATTTTCCGGTGGCTTTTTTTTACCTTTGCCTTAGCATGGGGATGTCTCAAAAACAATTCTCAATGGATTTCGACTTTTGAGACCAGCCTCCTTTCTGACTAAAAATTATGATATGAAAGAAAACCTAAAAATCAGTCTCCAAAACGCCGGTAGTTTTGTTTCAAATGAAGAAGTTGTTGCCCTTGCTCAGCAATCGGTACGACACCTCGACTCGCTCAACTCAGGAAAAGGAGCAGGAAACGATTTTCTCGGCTGGCTCACGCTGCCTGATGATATCCAGTCTCAGCTTACACGGATTGAAAAGTATGCCAGGCATCTAAGATCGGTTACCGACACAACAGTCGTTATAGGGATCGGAGGCTCATATCTTGGTGCAAAAGCAGTTATTGAAGCTCTTTCTCATTCATTCTCAGCCCAATTAAAGACAAAGCCTCACGAGATCTTCTTTGCAGGTCATAATATCAGCGAGGACTATATGTCAGAACTCCTTGAAGTACTTGATAACAGGAACTATTCTATAATTGTTATTTCAAAGTCAGGTACAACAACCGAGCCTGCCATCGCTTTCAGGATCCTTAAGGCTCATCTTGAGAATAAAGTTGGCAAAACTGCTTCGGCTGACCGGATAATAGCGATTACCGACAGTTCGAAAGGAGCACTCAGAATACTGGCAGAAATGAACGGTTACGAAACTTTTGATATTCCTGATAATATCGGCGGGCGATATTCTGCTCTTAGTCCGGTCGGTCTTCTTCCCATAGCAGTAAGTGGTCTCGATATCAGAATGATTCTGAAGGGAGCAAAAGCTATCGAAGAGGTGACACGGCACAATAAGGAAGCTTCTTCAAATCCTGCACTTCTGTACGCTGCTGCCAGGAACCTTATCCTGCAGACAGGCAGATCGGTGGAGATCCTGGTTGGCTTCAATCCTAAGCTTCACTTCATGTCGGAATGGTGGAAACAGTTGTATGGTGAAAGCGAGGGAAAAGACGGAAAAGGAATTTTTCCGGCATCGGTCGATATGACCACCGACCTTCACTCTATGGGACAGTACATTCAGGAAGGACAGAGGATACTTTTTGAAACAATTATTTCCGTCAAAAATCCTGGAAGAACTATCACAATACCTATTGAAAAAGAGGATTCTGATCAGTTGAACTATATAGCAGGAAAAAGATTATCTGAAGTTAATAAAAGTGCCGAAACCGGTACAATAATAGCACACATCGATGGTAATGTTCCTGTTATTTCCTTAACAATTCCCGAGCTTGACGAATACTATATCGGCCAGATGATATACTTCTTTGAAATTGCCTGTGCCATAAGCGGTTACATACTTGATGTCAATCCCTTCGATCAACCAGGTGTTGAAGCCTACAAAAAGAACATGTTTGCTCTTCTCAATAAACCGGGCTTTGAAGACGCATCCAGAATGATAAGGAAACGTCTGGCCTAGGGGCATAACCTTGGGCTTAAGCCCAGGGATAATAACAACTTTAGCAACGAATCATATGAAAATTAAACTCAGAAAAGATTTTTTATGGTCGATGGTTGTCCCTACAAGCATGGGCGTCAGGATAACCCCGGCAAACGGACAACCTGTCCATTGCAGCGATACATTCACCATGTACACAACCAGCGCGGAGACCAATGTTGCAAGTGTCTCCTCTTACCTTGGCCTTCCCGTGAAAGTGCTTACTACATTTGTAAAAGATAGTCCTGTTGCCAGATTGATAAAAGATAATCTCGCCGGCCGGCATATGGCTTACGAGGGTGTTGAAGTTGAGCAAGGCGGACCGTGGGGCTACCGTCACCAGTTTAATATTGCTGACTGTGGTTTGGGATCAAGAGGTCCCAGAGTGCAGAATGACAGGGCCGGTGAAGTGGGGAGAACTCTTAATGTAAAGGATTTCGATCTCGATCGTTTATTTCGCCAGGAAGGGGTGCAAATCCTTCACCTTTCAGGTTTAATAGCAGCATTGTCTCCCGAAACCGGGAATTTCTGCCTGGAACTTGCAAGAGCAGCAAAAAAACACGGTACCTGTATTTCATTCGACCTTAATTACCGCGCTACATTCTGGAAGAACCGTCAGGAAGAATTGTCATCGCTGTTTAAGGAACTGGCCGGATTATCGGATGTTTTACTGGGCAACGAGGAGGACTTTCAGCTTTGTCTGGGCATTCCCGGTCCCGAAGAAGGTGGCGAAGAACTAACATTCAAAATTGAGAGCTTTAAGGAAATGATTAAAAGGGTAAGAGTAGCTTTTCCTGATGCGTCTGTTTTTGCAACAACCTTAAGGCAGGTTATTAATTCAAATGATCACCTATGGGGAGCTATCATGCTTGAAGATGAAAACTGGCATGTTGTGGAGCCACGGGAGATTCGTGTTCTCGACCGTATCGGAGGAGGCGATGGTTTCGTAGGTGGTTTGCTTTACTCGATACTAAAAGGCTGGGACCCATCAAAATGGATACAGTTTGCCTGGGCTACTGGTGCACTGGCTACTACCGTTATGACTGACTACTGCCAGCCTGCCGATGAAGAGCAGGTATGGAGTATCTGGCACGGTAATGCCAGAGTGAGAAGATGAAATCTCGTTACAAGCGAGAGACCATTTTAAACGCAGAGGTCGCAAAGCAGAGCAAAGAACGCAGGCTCCTTTGCGAACTTACTTCTGAAGGTTGTTTTTCTTAATGAATTCATCAAGCACCTGAGTCAGATTGGGATCACCAATTTCCTGAAGATCATAGTAAACCCTTGTGTTGGGCTTCTTGATGTTTATAATCCTGTTCAGGTCGATTGGAGTGGCAATAATCACGCTGTCACAGTCAGTTCTGTTTATAGTTTTTTCGAGATCCTTAAGTTGCTCATCACCATAACCCATTGCAGGCAGGAGTGTTCCTATATTAGGATAAAGGGCAAATGTCTCACTCATTCTTCCAACTGTAAAAGGCCGTGGGTCAACAAGTTCTTTTGCCCCGAATTTTTTAGCAGCCACAACACCTGCTCCAATTTTCATCTCCCCATGTGTAAGGGTTGGGCCGTCTTCAACAACTAATACTCTTTTCCCTTTGATTACCGAAGGATCATCGACTTTAATGGGTGATGCACCATCAACGACGATAGCACCCGGATTTACCTGCTCTATACTCTCTCTTACAATTTGTATTGCTTCAGGTGATGCGCTATCCATCTTATTTATTACAACAACATCAGCCAAACGCAATGTAACTTCTCCCGGATAGTATCTGAGCTCATGCCCTGCCCTGTGAGGGTCAGTTATGGTTATCATAAGATCTGGTTTGTAAAATGGAAAATCATTATTTCCGCCGTCCCAGAGTATAACATCGCAACCTGAAGGATCGTTTTCGGCATCCCTGAGTATTGCCTCATAGTCTACGCCCGCGTAAATAACATTCCCTCTCACTACATGTGGCTCATATTCTTCCATCTCCTCAACAGTGCACTGGTGCTTTTCAAGGTCCTCAATTACAGCAAAACGCTGAACCCTCTGTGCTAAAAGATCACCATAAGGCATAGGGTGACGTACTGCAACCACTTTAAGTCCTTTATCCATAAGAAGTTCTATTACTTTTCTGGATGTCTGGCTTTTTCCGCAACCTGTACGGATAGCGCCAACCGCAATCACAGGCTTATTACTTTTTACCATGGTATCCGATGGTCCTAAAAGTACAAAATTAGCGCCTGCAGCATTCACAATGGCGCTTACAGACATTACTTTCTGGTATGTGACGTCACTATAGGAAAAAACGCATTCGTCAACTTTGTATTTTTTGATTAAATCAGTTAAATTTGATTCATCAAAAATTGGTATTCCTTGAGGATATAATTTACCGGCAAGGCCTGCAGGGTATTTTCTTCCATCGATATCTGGTATCTGGGCTGCCGTGAAAGCAACAACATTAAAATTTTCATTATCTCTGTAACAGGTATTGAAATTGTGAAAATCACGACCTGCTGCACCTATTATGATGACGTTTTTTTTAGACATATTTCCTCCTTGTTTTTATGATTTTATTGCCTTAAAACAATATTCATTTTAAAATGATACAACAAATGTATAATTTGCATACCAAAATTCCGAACGTTTTATTGGATTTTTTGTAAGGGGGCATTTGTCCATTAACATATTAGTAATCTTATTAATACATACTTTTATTACACTTTTAAAAACATGTTAAAGAAAATGTTTTTTAATTACCGATGGTTCCGCTAATTCTTTGTACTATTATGACACAATATGAATGTCCTTGCTCACATATATCTTTCCGGAGATTCTGAAGGAATCATCATCGGTAATTACATAGGAGATTATGTAAAAGGGCGTGACTATTTAAAGTACCCGGAACTCATCAGAAAAGGGATAATCATCCATCGCCATATCGACGGGTTTACTGATCGTCATCCTGTAGTACATCGCAGTAAAATATTTTTCACCAGAAAGTATCACAAATATGCAGGTGTTATTACAGACATCCTGTATGATCATTTTCTTACCAAAGAGTGGGATTTTTTCTCTCGCAGGCCTCTCGAAAGCGTAACTTACAATTTTTACAGGGCCCTGGTAAACAATTATGAAATTTTGCCAGAAAATGTAAGGGAGATGATGCCCTTCTTCATTATTAATAACTGGATTGAGTCATATCAGACTCAAAGCGGGATCCGTCATGTTCTAAATACTCTCAGCAACCGGTCAACACTGCCCAATGAAACCAGGTTTGCAATGAGGGCCCTCAAAAAGAATTATTATTCACTCCAGGACGATTTTATGGAGTTCTTTCCCCAATTGATCGATTATGTCGAAAAAGAGTTCGGCATACAGATATCTCATGATATCAAAATACCTTTCTGATCTATACGAGGTATTCATTGCGGCTTGCATCAAGCCTCAGAAAAATAAATAAAAGTATTGTAAAACCCCATAATGAGCTACCCCCATAACTAAAGAACGGTAAGGGGATCCCGATGACCGGAACAATTCCAATAGCCATACCTATATTAATAAAAAAATGAATGAACAACACTGAAGCTACACCATACCCATAGATCCGGGAGAAGACCGATCGCTGTCTTTCAGCCAGAATAACCAGACGCAAAAGAAGAAACAGATACAGTCCGATAACTACCATGGAACCAATAAATCCCCACTCTTCTCCCACGGTACAAAAAATAAAATCGGTGCTCTGTGCAGGAACAAACCTGAATTTGGTCTGAGTACCCTGAAGATAACCCTTCCCTGTAAATCCTCCTGATCCGATCGATATCAGCGACTGGTTGAGATTATATCCCGTGCCGTGAAGATCTGATTCAAAACCAAGCAAAATACCAACTCTCTCCTTTTGATGAGGCTGAAGCAGGTTATTATAGGCATAATCGACAGAGTTAATGAACAGTATACTCCCGAGAAGAAATACATAAATAATTAGTATTGCTTTTACCCGTTTACTAAATACATGATATGCTACAACAGCTCCGGAGAGAATAACAGAAACGAGCACTACAAGATCATTTCCAAGACTTTTAATCACAAAGTGATCGAAAAGGTAAACAACAGATGCAATCACTATAAGGATAATCAGTCCAACCAGGCTAAGCTTCCATTTCTTTGTAGCGAACCAGGTTATCAGGAATGCTGAAAATATTATGCAAATAGTAAGATAAAGGTTATCGAACAAAAGGGTCAGAAAGAATAATAGTACCATTAACAGGCCTGAAATGAATACATAAGGACTCAGTCCTTCCCTGAACAACACGATAAAAAATGCAAAAAACACAACCGTCGAACCCATGTCTGGCTGAAGGGCTGTCAGTAAGCCGGGGAGCAAAATTATTGCTGCTGCAGGTATTATAACTCTTAATTTGGTCAGATCCTGTCGTCCAGCCCCCAGAAAAGCTGCCAGGGCCAATCCGGTTCCAAACTTTGCAAATTCAGAAGGCTGCAATCCGAATGTTCCGATCTCAAACCATGATTTTGCTCCATTAATCTCTTTTCCGAATACTAGCACAAGTGCAAGCAATAGCATCGCACCCGCGTATATGAACCAGGCAAAATAAAAATAAAATCTGTTATCGATAATTACAATGAATACTGCGATTACAAGTGTAGCCAGGATCCAGACAAACTGCTTACCATAGCGTTGAGATAAATCAAGGATATCCTTGTGCTCCTCATTGTAAACTGCTGCATAAATATTGAACCACCCCGCAATAACAAGAAGTAAAAAGATTAAAATTGTAGTCTTGTCAATACTGTTCCAAAGATTTACGCTTCTTTTCAATTTGCTAAAAGATTTAGTTCAAGTATTCTCTGTTCCTGGGCTTTGTTGGTAATCTGACCTTTAAGATATTTTTCGATCAGGAGACTGGCTATCGGGGCAGCGGAGGTCGATCCGAATCCGGCATTTTCGACATAAACTGCAATTGCAATTTTAGGATCATCCTTTGGAGCAAAAGCAATAAATACCGAATGGTCTTTTCCGTGCGGATTCTGAGCAGTCCCTGTTTTCCCGCATACTATTATATCTTTTATTGCCGCACCTCTTGCAGTTGCACCTGCTTCTCCATTTACTGCGGCTTCCATTCCAAGTATTATCTCCTCAAAATTCTCCGGTTTAATATTTATGGTGTGTTTTACCTGAAATCGGGGATCAACCCTCCTGTCGGTTCCGATAGCTTTAACAATATGCGGAGTGTACCAATAGCCTCTGTTGGCTATTGCTGCAGTCATATTCGCCATCTGAATAGGTGTGGTGCCAAGTTCTCCCTGACCTATTGCCATTGATATGACAGTCAGCGCTTTCCACCTGTCCTTTCCATGATACCGGTCGAAGTATGCAGTTGTTGGAATAAATCCGGTTAGCTCATATGACAGATCAGATCCCAGCTTTTTTCCGAATCCAAATTCGTCCAGGTAACTCCTCCATTTATTAAAAGCCTCACTAACTGAACCGTACTTCTTGTTTTCAAGGATTCTTCGGTAAGCCTGACAAAAGTAAGAATTGCATGACATTGCTACAGCCTCTTTAAGCTTGAGAGGGGAATAATGATCATGACAGCCTACAAAAAGGTAACCGTGATTACAGGAAAATGGAGTAGATGGAATGATTACTTCTTCCTGAAGGGCAATTAATCCGTTTATTGGCTTAAATGTTGAGCCGGGCGGATAAGAAGCCATCAGCGCCCTGTTAAAAAGGGGTTGATATAAAGTATCACCCTGAAGTCTTGAAAAATTTTCCGAACGGACCCTTCCAACAAGAAGTCCCGGGTCATAGGTAGGCGCTGATACAAGTGTCAGTATCTCTCCTGTTTTCGGATCAATGGCTACAATACTTCCCGTCTTGTTCCTCATCAGCATTTCTCCATATGCCTGTATATCCATATCAATGCCGGTAATGATATCTGAACCCTGTACCGGAAGTGTATCCAGCCTGCCTTCTGCATATGAACCCTTGACACGACTGTAAACATCAACCATAAATATTTTAACTCCCCGGGTACCCCTGAGAA
Source organism: Bacteroidales bacterium (assembly GCA_038247205.1). GTDB lineage: Bacteria > Bacteroidota > Bacteroidia > Bacteroidales > VadinHA17 > LD21. The sequence goes on along the minus strand of JBBRVC010000077.1, from coordinate 3,641 downwards.
TTTTTTCATATGTCTCCTCTATGCCCGACTTTCCAATATAGTCACCTGGTTTGTAATAAGGCTGCCGCTTAATTATACCTTCATCAACTTCACTTACATAGCCAAAAAGGTGAGCAGCAACAGGTTGTGAATATTTTCGCAGTGTCCTGGGCTGAACATAAAAACCGGGAAACATAAACATTTTTTCCTGAAACCTTGCATAGGTTTCAGCAGATATCTGTTTCAGAAAAACTGATGGTGCACGCCTTGAATAGTTCACAGCTGCTTTCATCCTGTCCCTGAAAATATCCTTTGTAATGGCCAGCTCACTGCATAATAAATTGGTATCGATACCTATAGCCTGAGACGGTACTACCATAAGGTCATACGCTGCCTGATTATAAACCATCAGCTTTCCGTTTCTGTCATAAATTAGTCCGCGGGCAGGATACTGAGGAACATACCTCAGAACGTTATTATCTGCTGAAAGTCTGTAAGAATCTTTTACGACCTGAATGACAAAAAGCCTTATAAGCAGTATCAGTGACGTGAGCACAAATAATGCCATTATAAAATATTTCCTGAAAATGAATGCGTCTTTCATAGAGGCAACTACTTTGCTTTCCTGTAAAATTCAAAAAGAAGTATAAATGTCATTGAAAAAATGGAACTTAAAATGACTCTCAGAAAAGTCCTGAAAAAATCGGCCAGGCGGAACACTTCAAGGTAAAACAGAGCAGTATGATGAATTAATACCATTACTAACGTATAGAAAAAGAACCACTTAAACCCATTAACCAACATCGATGGGTAGCCTGTATCATAGCCGTCTCTTGGTGACATTATTCTGAGAACATAAGGGCGTACAAAACCTGCAAAGAGGGTTGCAGACGTATGCATACCCGGGGTGCCGGAAAAAATATCGATCAACATACCTGTTGAAAAGGCGAGAATAAGCAACAACCAGGCCGGGATCTCCACAGGCAATAGAAGAATGAACATTAAATATACGTATGGATTAATGTATCCGCTGAACTGAATATTATTTAGTAATAATATCTGCAGAATCATCAGTAGAATAAATATAAGACCAAACCGTATTACTGAATTGATCATTCGAATTGTTTTTCTATATCTTGTTGTTCTTCTTTCTTCAAATTGCCGATGACATTTACAAAGTGCAACTTCTTAAAGTCTGTAGCCAATGCCACGTGAATCTTGTAGAAATCACTACCTGTCTTTTCAAAATCGCTTATAGTGCCAATTAAAACTCCTTCAGGGAAAGTTGCAGAGTATCCTGTAGTTTCAATCGTATCTCCTTCATTTACAGAAACATGCTGAGGTATTTCACTTAGAATTGCATGACTGAAGTCTCTTCCGTCCCAGTTAAGTGACCCAAAATAGCCATTCGAACGGATTCTTGCACTCAGCCTGAAATCGAGGTTGAGTACCGACATGGCAACCGAGTAATTTTCGGCACAACCAACAATTACACCTGCTGCAGCATCGCCCGTTGTAACAGCCATATCAACCTTTATACCATGACGGCTTCCCTTATTAAGAGTAAAAAAGTTCTTCTGACGGTTTACGGAGTTTTCAATAACCTCAGCACTGGTATATTCATAATTCTGCCTCGAAACCGAATCGGAGACTGAAAAAAAAAGCATTTCTTCCTTTCTGTTCATACGCTCCAGTTTATTCTTCAGCATAACATTTTCTGCAGCAAGACTCGCATTGATCTCACCCAGGTTAACAAAATTTTTAGTGTTGTTCATTCTCTCATTGATGCTACTGGTTAAACCATGTATGCGATGAACAAACTTTGAATTCTGATAATGATTACCGCTTATCAGAAATGAGAATGCTATCCCCTCAAGAATAAGAAAAATGATCAGATTATTGTATTTTGCAAGGAAATTAAGCAGGTTCCTCATTCACCCGGATTTATCTCATAAGAAATTGAAACTTATCCACATTTTTCAGAGCTACGCCTGTACCACGGGCAACTGCATGAAGCGGATCTTCTACAACATTAAAAGGAATATTGATTTTATCGGAGAGTCTTCGGTCAAGGCCTCTTAACAAGGCACCGCCTCCGGCAAGATAGATTCCTTTATTCACTACATCGGCATAGAGTTCCGGCGGAGTCTGCTCAAGAACACTCAAAAGAGCAGCCTCAATTTTTGACAATGACTTGTCGAGACAATATGCTATTTCCTGATAAGAGATCGGAATTTCAATCGGAAGGGCAGTCATGATATTTGGACCACGAACTATATAATCAGGTGGAGGATTGTCAATATCAGGAAGGGCAGCCCCTACTCCTATCTTAATATCCTCAGCAGTTTTTTCGCCAATTTTTATGTTATGCTGATGTCTCATATATGACTGTATATCAGCTGTAAATCCATCGCCTGCTATCCTGATTGACTTATTGCAAACTATTCCTCCAAGTGCAATGACGGCAATCTCCGTAGTACCACCTCCTATATCGACAACCATGCAACCTTCAGGAGCTTCAACATCGAGGCCTATCCCAATTGCAGCTGCCATTGGTTCATAGATCATGTATACATCCCGGCCACCGGCATGTTCAGATGAATCACGCACTGCACGGATTTCAACCTCTGTGCTTCCCGATGGTATGCAAACAACCATTTTAAGTGACGGAGAAAACAGCCTGGGTCCCTTATTGATCATTTTGATCATTCCTCTGATCATCAATTCGGCTGCATTGAAGTCGGCTATAACACCGTCCCGTAAAGGCCTGATTGTCTTAATGTTTTCGTGGGTTTTACCATGCATCTGCCTGGCAGCTTCTCCAATTGCTATAAGTTTGCCGGTTGTTTTGTCAATAGCAACAATAGAAGGTTCATCAACAACTACTTTATCATTATAAATAATAATTGTATTTGCAGTTCCGAGATCAATTGCGATCTCCTGAGTTAAAAATGAAAATAGTCCCATTAGATTGTGAAAATTTTTACGTTATATTTTTAGTGTTTAAAATGTCTGATCCCTGTAAAAACCATTGCAATTCCTTTAAAAGAACAAAAATCAATAGAATCCTGATCCCTTACCGAACCACCTGGCTGAATAATAGCGGTGATACCTGCATTGTGTGCTAATTCAACGCTGTCGGCAAAAGGGAAAAACGCATCGGATGCCATTACGGCTCCTTTTATGTCAAATCCGAAGGAATGTGCTTTTTCCACAGCCTGTTTTAAAGCATCAACTCTTGATGTCTGTCCTATTCCACTTGCACACAGCTGCTTATTCTTAGCAATAACTATTGCATTTGATTTGCTGTGCTTAACAATAATGTTGGCAAAGACCAGATCATCAATCTCGCCCTGTTCAGGCACCCTTTTAGTTACAGGTTTCATATCATCCGGTGTTTGAGTACTGTTGTCCTTCTCCTGCCATAATACACCATTCAATAAAGATCTGTAACCGCTGGCTTGCCTGCTCGTTTCTTTTCTCAGAAGTATGATCCTGTTCTTTTTCTGTTTTAAAATTTCCAAAGCTTTAGGACTATATTCTTTTGCTATAATTATTTCAAAGAAAATCTTATCAATCTCTGTTGCTGTATCCTCGTCAATTGTAACATTTGTTACAATTACACCCCCGAAAGCAGACACCGGATCGCACGCCAGAGCATC
>JBBRVC010000076.1:0-17974 GCA_038247205.1 Bacteroidales bacterium | reverse complement strand
GAATTTACCGGGGTATTTTTTCATCGACTGATCATAAAGCGTTTCAATTTATGCTTTATTCCTGATTTGCCCGGTGAAATAAATGTTTCAGGCAGGCTTTCACATGGTGTTAAACTTCCTGAAAATACACGTTTTATTGGAATACTGTCAAGATTTGCACATTCAGACTACCCGATTGTGAAATCATTAACAGCACCCCTGACAACGATAATTCTTTCAGGACCGGAACCACAGAAAAGTCTATTGAAAAATATCCTCAAAGGTATGCTCCGGATGAGTAATACTGCGATACTTGAAGGCAGGCCCGGAGCGAAAGCAGAAGTAACAGTTTCGGGAAATTTTACAACTTACAATCATCTGAAGACATCGGAAATGAAGGAATTGCTCCTGGCGAGCACCGATATTATAACCAGAGCAGGGTACACAACTATTATGGAGCTGATCAGCATGAATTGCACCGCTCTGCTTATTCCGACACCCGGACAAACGGAACAGGAATATCTTGCCGGATACCTGTCGCAAAAAGGATGGTTTTCAACTATCTCACAAAGAGAAATTAACGGATCAGTTCTCACCTTTCCCATTAAGAATGATCAAACCGTAATGTTCAATACAGTTAGTGATGAATTGCTCGACGCAGCCATCAGGGATCTGTTACAATAAGAGCATAAATAAAGCAAGAGCTGAAAAGCCAGTCAGAAATCCTATCCATACCTGAGAAGGACTGCTCATATTAAGCCGTAGTCTTGATGTAAGTACCAGTCCACCTGAAATGATTACCGTAACCAGATACCAGTATAAAGGTGAATTCATCCTAAATGCCAGAATCAGAACCAATGCCACAAGTGAACCTGCACTAACAGCGTGAATTGAGATCTTCCAGAAAAAATTAATTACTGTAATTGTAATGATCACAAAGGAAGTTGAGAAAAGGAACGTCTTTAGAAACATGGGGATTTGAAATCTGTAAACTATAATTGATGTGACGGAATACAAAATTGAAGTTATCAGCAGGGGAATAAATCTTTCTCTCCTGTTTTCCATGGCCCAGGTAGTTATAATGTTTCTGTATTTATAGTAAGGGAACAGGGACAATGGAATTAAAACATTGTTAACCATTACAATAAAAAGTAAAATCCGTTTTACATTAACAGGCAGATATCCGAAAAGCGTTGGTGCCGTGAAAATTACCAGCAGTCCATAAAACGGCATGAACAAAGGATGGAAAACTTTAGAAATAATTCTGGCAGCGTTATCAAACATATGATTAGGAATTTTTACTTTTCAAATGGATAACTTAAATTTCTTTTCTGAGCCTGGCTACAGGAATATTTAGCTGTTCACGATATTTTGCTACGGTACGCCTGGCAATCTGATAACCTTTTTCCTGAAGTATTTCGGTTAAGCGTTCGTCTGTCAGAGGCCTTCTTTTTACTTCGTTCTCGATACAGTCCTGCAAAATTCTTTTTATCTCCCGTGTTGATACCTCTTCCCCGCTGTCAGTCTGAAGGCCTTCTGAAAAGAAGAACTTCAATGGAAAAATACCAAAGTGAGTCTGAATGAATTTGCTGTTTGCCACCCTTGAAATTGTTGAAATGTCGAGCCCCGTCATTTCTGCGACATCTTTAAGGATCATAGGTTTTAGTTTTGTTTCATCACCGTCCAGAAAATAATCCTGCTGGTATTCCAGAATTGCATTCATTGTCAGCAACAGAGTGGTTTGCCGTTGTTTAATAGCATCGATAAACCATTTCGCTGAATCTATTTTCTGCTTAACAAACATCACTGCATCTTTCATCTCCTTTTTCTGACCTTTATCCCGGCTGTAATCGCGCAGCATTTCGTTGTATGCAGAGCTCAGCCTCAACTCAGGTAAATTTCTGGAATTAAGGTGCAGATCAAATCCATCTTCCGAATGTTCAAGGATAAAATCAGGGACAATAGGCTGTGAATTCTTTGTAAACGGATCACTGTAGAGGCCCCCGGGTTTAGGATTGAGTTTAAGAACTTCCTCTATTGCAGACTTCAGATCTGCCTCACTGATTCCCATCCGGGCAACAATTTTATCATAATGTCTCTTGCTGAATTCATCAAAATGAAGATCCAGTATAGTATGAGCAAGACCAACCGTTGGCTGATGCGTATCTCTCTTTTCGAGCTGGAGCAAAAGGCATTCTTTAAGATTCCGGGCACCAACTCCTGGAGGTTCCAGATCCTGAATAATCTTCAAAACCTCCTCAAGTTCAACCTCATTAGTTGTTACATTCTGAAGAAAAGCAAGATCATCGACAATGTTGGCAAGTTCCCGGCGCAGATAACCATCCTCGTCAATGTTTCCGATAATATATTCACCCAGAATCTTCTGTTTTTCAGTAAGATCCCTTAAGCCCAGTTGTGATTCAAGATGCTCATGAAAAGAAGAACCGCCTGAAAATGGGATCTCCGATCTTTTTTCGTCGTCCTTGCTGTAGTTGTTTGTTTGAAGCCTGTATTCGGGGATCTCATCCTCTTCTATATAATCATCGAGTGTAAACTCGTCCTGATCTTTATCTTTTTCTCCCGAATCTTCTTCATCTCCCTCCTGCTCATCCTGAACATTTTCATCATCCTCCGGGCCTTCTTCAAGAGCGGGATTCTCCTCCAGTTCTTTTTTTATACGCTGATCGATCTGTAAAGTAGGAACCTCCAGCAGCTTAATCATCTGAATCTGTTGCGGGGAAAGTTTTTGAAGTAACTTTTGCTGTAGCCTTTGCTTTAACATTCTTATTTACTGATCTTTAAAAAATTCATTGTTAAAACTCTGAGTTTTTTGGAGTCCTTGGGAAAGGAATCACGTCACGTATATTTGACATTCCGGTAACAAACAGGATAAGCCTTTCAAAGCCCAGACCAAAACCACTGTGTGGAGCTGATCCATATTTGCGTGTTTCGAGATACCACCAGAAATCTTTTTCAGAAAGCTTTAGTTCATGGATGCGTGACAGCAGCTTATCATAATCTTCCTCTCTCTGCGATCCGCCTATTATTTCGCCGATTCCCGGAAACAAAACATCCATGGCCTTTACAGTCTTGCCGTCATCATTCTGTTTCATATAAAAGGCCTTTATCTCTTTCGGATAACCAGTTATGATAACAGGACGTTTGAAATGCTCCTCAACAAGATATCTTTCATGTTCAGCCTGCAGGTCTCTACCCCAGCCTACGGCATATTCCCACTTCCTGGGGCAGGCCATTAGAATTTCGACAGCTTCGGTATATGAAATGCGGACAAATTCATTTTCGAGAACAAACTTAAGCTTGTCGATCAGGCCCTTGTCGATCATATTATTCAGAAAATCAAGATCTTCCCGACAATTGTCAAGAGCATATTTTATAAGATACTTGACAAAATCCTCAGCAAGGTCCATGTTGTCGTTGATGTCATAGAATGCCATTTCGGGTTCTATCATCCAGAATTCAGCCAGATGCCTTGGAGTATTTGAGTTTTCAGCTCTGAAAGTAGGTCCGAAGGTATAAATTTCGCCTAGCGAAAGAGCTCCAAGCTCACCTTCAAGCTGTCCGGAGACAGTCAAATTCGTTTCCTTCCCGAAAAAATCATTCTGGTAGTCAATTGAACCGTCAATAGTGCGCGGTATATTTTTTAGATCCATAGTAGTAACATGGAACATTTCACCGGCACCTTCACAGTCGCTGCCTGTTATAATAGGTGTGTTCAGATAGTAAAAGCCTTTATCATTAAAGTATTTATGAATGGCAAAAGCCATTGAGTGTCTTATTCTGAATACAGCACTGAAAGTATTAGTTCGGAAGCGGAGATGTGCAATTTCCCTGAGAAATTCCATTGAGTGTCCCTTCTTCTGAAGAGGGTATGTTTCTGCATCGCTTTTTCCGTAGATCTCAATTGAGGCTGCATTTATTTCAACCTGCTGGCCCTGGCCCTGGGAAGCGACAAGTTTTCCACTTACCGCTATACATGCTCCGGTAGTAATATCTTTAATCAGGCTCTCATCAAACGATGCCATGTCTGCCACAATCTGAATATTGTTGATGGTGGAACCATCATTAAGTGCTATGAAAGCAATATTTTTATTTCCTCTCTTCGTTCTGACCCAACCTTTAACCAGTACATCGGACCCAACCGTGCCTGAGGATAATAACTTTTTAATCTTAACTCTTTCCATATTTTCAAATAAAAATAACCCCGCAAAAATAATAAAATGTTATTCGGTAAGTTCCATTATATCACTATATTTTAATTATAATCCTGGGAACGATTACATTATTTATCTCCCGGAGAATCTTTTATACTTAAACATTACGGCACTATTTTTGTTTCATATTGCCTTATCAGTCAGTATCCATGAAAACTGAATACCGGCAGAATTGCAGAGTGGTACCAGAGAATTACCTTACACAAAAGGATTTGATAATTTGTAAATTCTGAATAACTTTGAATTATAATTGAAATAATTACAACTATGGAAGAAAATCAGAAGCTTATTGTCGTACCATGGGATTTCACCATTGTTGCAGAACATGCTTTGGCGCATGCAGTTAAAATAAGCCGCATGGTAGGGAATCAGATTTCCCTGCTTCATATCGTTGAGCCCGGCATCAGCGAAAGTGCAGAAGGACAAAAAAAGGTTATGCTGGAACATGTTGCAGCCGAGAGCAACAAGAAGTATAATATTCCTGTTTCATACCATATTTCAAAGGGAAGTATCTTTTCAGCCATTGCTGATTTCGCAAATGACAAAGAGGCCAGCCTTGTTGTCATGGGCACTCATGGAATGAAGGGATTACAAAAACTTACAGGGAGTTGGGCGTTGAAAGTAATCGTAAAATCAAAAGTTCCTTTCATCGTTGTTCAGGATCCCCCGGATGACCAGAACAGGTATCATAATATTGTTTTTCCGGTCGACTTCAGGAATGAGAACAAGGAAAAGATAAAGATGGCAATTTTTATGGGGAAATATTTTGATTCAAAAATACAGTTCCTCGTTACGAAAACCACTGATGCTAACTTGCTTAAGAAAACCAATGTGAACATAAACTTTGCGATTAAATATCTGACGCAGAATAATATAGAATACGAGATCCATGAAGTACCGAGAGGTAATTTTGCCCAGCAGACACTCGATTTTGCTCAGAAGATTAATGCTGATCTTATTCTGATAATGACCACAAAGAATATTACTGTTGCCGATTATGTTATTGGTGCATCGGAACAATACATAATTGCAAACAGCTCGAAAATACCTGTTTGCTGTGTAAATCCCAAGGCAACATTTGCCAAAATGGGACAGTTTATGGGAGGATGGGGAGATTAAGCCGGCAAACATGGATTACCAGCTTAATTCTTAATATTTATCAGACGGTTTTAGTCATCCAAACCAACTGTTTTTCAAAGTTATCGTTCACCTTATAGGATTTGATGTGGTTTGAGATTTTTTCTCCAACCACCTCAATCTTGGTTAAGTCAGCGACACCTAAACCGGTGCTGGCACAGAAATTCAGATAACCTACTTTGGCAAAATCTATTCCCATCAGCTCAACACCTACACGGTCCGCTGCCAGCCAGTCTGTACTTGCTATACAAACTTTATGATCGACAGGAGTTCCGCTGACCGGACCATTTCCTTCCATACCTTCAAATCCATCGATTACTGCCAGGTGAGGGTGCAATCTGTTTGCAATTGAATACAGATTATAATTGATTCCCCTGAAGCCGCTTCCGTGTACTATTGGTTTATCAGATGTAGTTCCCGGTTTGCTTTTCGGCCCCCAGGCAAATCCATAATCTTTCACGGGAGCACCAAAAACTATGTTTTTAAGAGACAATGTGGCAACAGCCCTATCGTGAGTTTTCAGCTTTGCCAACGAAATAATATATGAATCAGGATCCATTAAAATGGCTGACATTCTTACAGGGTGAGGACTAAAATCTTTCTCATCAAAAACATATATTACATCTGATTTTTCCTGATCAAGATCTACGAGCTTTACCTTATATTTATCAGCAACCCTGTTGTATCCGAAATTACTGAATCCCTCAAGTGTTAATCCGCCTCCTGCTGATTCGGCGATTATAACATTCTGAAGTTTATTTATTGATTTAAGAAATTCCAGTACGCCCTCGATAGCTTCCGGATGGGTAGCAGCTAATTGAACTGTTGTTGATACGTTATTGGGTTTAAGGACAACCCGTTTACTGCCAATCGCCTGACTGATCTGTTTTGCAAATGGTTGCAGGGCCCTGAAGGCCATATCGGCCCTGTTAGTACCGGTTGTTAGTCCGACACTTGAAGGGATTGCTGCGGAAGTTTTTGGAACTGTAGCAAAACTGCTCATTGGATTAAAGCAAGTTACAGCAACACCTCCCATCAGGGATGTTTTTAGGAAATTCCTACGGTTAAAAGTACTCATGGCTTTTGTTTTGAAAATATACTTTAAAATTAATCAAAAAATTAAACACGACGGGAAATGATGATGTTAAAATTCTCACTTCCCGGAAACTGCAGGGCTAATATTTTCGTCATTAACCGGAAATAAATACGTCCTTTCAATAAACTTCTTTTCAAACATAAAATAAAATGTAAAGATCAGGGATTGATTCAGGATTGCTGCCAGTAAGCCATATCCCGATCCATACCACAATGCAGCAGCATATGCCTGCATCTGACCAAGACCATACATGGGATTACTCAGATATTTGTATGGCCCAGATACTACAAAGTCGCAGATCTTTCTCCCAAGGAACATATCTTTCCAGTAATAAATCTCAATGGTTACAACCTTTGCAGCCAGTATTTTTATCAAAAACCCTGTCACAAACGGTATAGCTACTATTGTGAATAACAAACTTTTATTGTCAATTAATGAAAAGCTTCCGGCTGTCGACGAAGCAACAAAGCCAAGGCTTAAGGCATTGTGAAAAAATAAAACTCCAAGAATGCCTTCAAAAGCCAGGTATCCTTCTTCCTCATTTTTCCACTTTCTCATAAACCAGTACCGGTAGCCATCTTTCGATAGGACCAGCATGATAAACCCTACATATAATATCTCACTGACTAAAAAATATATAAATGCTAGGGATTGATTATCTGACTGATAATTAATAAGGTACAGTGAGAATGCAAGTGATACAGATATAGCGGTTGCCCGGAGTACAGTTGCATTTTTAGTTACAAACCCGGCCATGGATATTAAAAGAATGATGTAATGGTAAATACTTTTAAAGAAATTGTCATTTGATTTATCCATTAGCATTTCCGATTTAATTGATGCAATATAGTATTTCTTATCTGAAACTTCATTTTGGGGGGCCTGAATTCTCATAAGTCTGAATTATCATACAGCGGACAGGTGAATTTTTGCTTGCAGATAAAAAACAATAAAGTAACTTAGCACTTCACATACTTTCGCTAAAACATACGTCAAATGTCTATTGAAGTTCAGGGTGTTACCAGATTTTATGGTGAGCAAAGAGCGCTTGACAATGTCACCTTCAGCATTAAGAAAGGGGAGATTGTAGGATTTCTTGGTCCTAATGGCGCAGGGAAATCTACCATGATGAAAATAATTACCGGTTACATCCCTGCCTCATCAGGTTTAGTTTCTGTTAATGGAATTGAAGTGGGGCCGGACAATATTGAAATAAGGAAGAAAATCGGCTATTTACCTGAAAATAATCCTCTCTATCCCGAAATGTATGTGAGAGAGTATCTTGGGTTTGTAGCTTCAATTTACAAGTTGCCTGACCCTAAAAAACAAATAGACAATATTATTAATGTCACCGGCCTTATTCCCGAACAAAAGAAGAAAATAGGTGCTCTGTCAAAAGGGTATAAACAGCGTGTTGGCCTTGCTCAGGCATTAATACATAACCCTGATGTTCTGATACTTGACGAAGCTACTACAGGTTTGGATCCTAACCAGCTTGTGGAGATCAGAAACCTGATAAAAGAGTCGGGAAAAGAAAAAACCGTTATGCTTTCCACGCATATTATGCAGGAGGTGGAGGCGATTTGCGACAGGATAATCATTATTGATAACGGGGTAATTGTGGCTGATGAAGCTAAAGCCGGAATTTACTCTAAAATTAAAAATGCTGTACAGTCAGTAAGTATAGAATTTGACAAGGCTGCAACCGAGACTGATCTGCTGAAAATAAAAAATGTATCACGGGTCTGCATACTGAAAAATAATGCCTGGGTAATTGAGTCTGACGGTGATGAGGATATACGCCCTGAAATTTTTTCCTTTGCTGTGAAAAACAATCTTACCGTTCTTTCGCTGCAGAAACAGGAAAATAATCTTGAAGATATTTTCCGTCGTCTTACAAAGGGATAATTTTTATTATCCGGTTTTTTTTATTTGCTTTGTACTTTAATAGTTTGGTGGAAAGATTTGAACTGATTGCAACCACAGGAAAAAATGCTAAAACGCTGATAATTCCATTTCAATCACAACTACTTCCCATCATTTTTAATAGTAATCTAAATTTTAAAAATGGGATACTTATTTACTTCAGAATCAGTTTCAGAAGGCCACCCCGATAAGGTTGCCGATCAGATATCAGACGCCCTTCTTGATGAGTTCCTTAAATGGGACCCGGAATCAAAAGTTGCCTGCGAAACATTTGTTACAACAGGACTTGTTGTTTGTGGAGGCGAAGTCAGAACAGAAGGTTGGGTCGATGTTCAGGAAACAGCACGAAATGTAATCCGCAACATCGGATACACAAAAGCGGAATACCGTTTTGATTGCGACTCATGTGGTGTAATCTCAACGATACACGAACAATCGAGCGATATCCGCCAGGGTGTTGTACGTGAAAAACCTGAGGAGCAGGGTGCAGGCGATCAGGGGATGATGTTCGGTTACGCATGCCGCGAGATGGATAATTTTATGCCAATGAGCACAATGCTGGCACATATTTTCCTTCAGGAGCTGGCAGCAATACGCCACGAAGGCAAACAGATGAAATATCTGCGTCCTGACAGCAAATCGCAGGTTACAATAGAATATGATGACAAGAACAGACCACTCCGGATAGATACAGTTGTTATTAGCACACAACATGATGAGTTTGTTCTTCCTAAGGAAAAAACTCACGAAGCGGAGAAGATAGCTGAACAGGCTATGCAGCTGAAGATAAGCGAGGATGTAAAGAAAATTCTTATTCCAAGAGTTAAAAAAACACTGCCATCAAGGATCCAGAAGTTATTCAGCAATGACCTGAGGCTTCTTGTAAACCCGACAGGTAAGTTTGTTATTGGCGGCCCACATGGCGATACAGGTCTTACCGGACGCAAGATCATTGTTGACACTTACGGTGGACATGGTGCGCATGGAGGTGGAGCATTTTCAGGTAAAGATTCTTCAAAAGTTGACCGCTCAGCTGCTTATGCAGCACGTCATATTGCCAAAAACCTTGTTGCTGCAGGAGTCTGCGATCAGGCTCTTGTACAGGTGGCCTATGCTATCGGTGTTGCTCAACCCGTTGGATTATATGTAAATACATATGGAACTGCCAAAGTTAAGGATAGCAAAGGCAAGACAATGCATGACGGAGAGATCGGCGAGACGATAAATAAAATTATAGATATGCGGCCTTATGCTATTGTTCAGAGGTTTGGACTTAAAAATCCTATTTACCTGAGCACAGCATCATACGGACACTTTGGTCGCGAGCCATTCACAGGAAGCGTAGATGTATTTTACGAAGTACCCGGCAGCAAAGCAAAGGCTGTAAATGGTAATGGTAAAAAGATTTATGAGAAAAAAGTTGAGTTCTTCGGATGGGAGAAACTTGATTATGTTGATAAGATTAAGGAGGCTTTTAAGATTTAAGATTAGTTGTTCATAACCCCACCCAACTCTCCCCTTAAACTATTAGGGGAGGGCTAGATTCTGGAATTATCTAATATTCTTGTAGAGAATTAATGAACTATCCTGTAACGGTTCCTCCTTCCCTTATTTTTTTAAGGGAAGGGGCTGGGGGAAGTGTTAAAATGAACTTACCATTAAAACGCTGCTTTTACGATTCTGGCAACATTATCAGATCGTCCGAGAGTATAATAGTGAACACCGGGAACACCTTCTTTCAGCAGTTCTTTCGACTGCATTGTGCACCATTCAATCCCCACTTCCCTGGCCTCCTGATCAGTTTTACATTTCAGAACAGCATTAAACAGATCGCCCGGCACATCTATATGGAATGTCTGAGGCAGCAGTCGGATATCATTCAAGGCTGAAATAGGCTTTATTCCTGCAATGATCGGTACAGTAATTCCTGCTTTTCTGCATTCATCCCTGAACCAGAAGAATTTACTATTGTCAAAAAACATTTGCGTAACAACATAACTGGCTCCAGCATCAATTTTTTTCTTCAGGTTTTCCATATCGGTCTGGAGGTTGGGAGCTTCGAAATGTTTCTCGGGGTAACCAGCAATGCCAACGCAAAATGATGTCGAAAATGCTTCCCTGAGATTATCTTCAAGGTACTTTCCTTTATTCATATTAATGATCTGTTCCACGAGTTGAGATGTGTACATATGACCATCTCTCTCAGGAACAAATGAGCGACTGCCCCTCGACGGATCGCCTCTGAGGGCAAGAACATCATCAATACCGAGAAAATTCATTTCAATAAGGGTATTCTCAGTCTCCTCTTTTGTAAAACCACCGCAAAGTATATGAGGGACAACTGTTATATTGTATTTGTACTTGACTGCTGCGGCAAGACCGATAGTACCCGGGCGAAGACGCGTAATCCTCTTCTCCAGGAGACCGTCAGGTCTTTCCCGGTAGGTAATTTCATTCCGATGGGAAGTAAAATTTATGTATGCGGGTGAAAACTCAATCAGCCTGTCGATAGCTGCATATGTTCTTTCTATACTATGTCCTTTAAGGGGAGGAAGAAGCTCGAAAGTAAAAAGGGGTCCTTTTGCGTTGTTTAGTTTGTCTATTACACTCATTTCATTGATATCATAAATTCGGGGCAAGCCATCTCGATGCCTCTCCAACTGTCATTTTTTTCCTGCGGGCATAATCGTTCAACTGATCGGTACCGATCTTTGCAATGCCAAAATAATATGCTGAAGGATGAGAGAAGAGGTATCCACTCACTGATGCGGGAGGCATCATGGCAAAATTCTCTGTCAGCTTCACTCCTATTTTTTCCGGCTTAAGAAGGTCAAATAAAACCTGTTTCTCAGTATGATCGGGACATGCAGGATAGCCGGGTGCAGGGCGTATTCCCTGATATTTTACAGAAAGCATTTCATCAATAGTAAGTTTCTCATCTGCAGCATATCCCCAGTATTCCTTGCGAATTTTTTCGTGCAGCCATTCTGCTGCAGCCTCAGCAAGACGATCGCTGAGAATTCTTATCATAATGGTTGCATAGTCGTCATCCTTATATGCTGCAAATGCTGCATTATCTATATCCGCAGTGACAACAAATGTCCCAAAGTAATCAGTTTTTCCTGAAGAGGCCGGCGCAATATAATCTGAGAGTGACAGGTTCGGATTCTCCTTTTCTTTAACGTCCTGATTCCTTAAAAATCTGAAGGTTGCAACTGGCTCTTTCAATGTTTCATTTGAAAAGACAATCACATCATCTTCTTCAGAATGAGCCGGATGCAGCCCAAATATTGCCTTAGCAGTAATTAGTTTTTTGTCGATGATTTCCTTTAAATATCTCTGAGCATCATCAAATAATTTTTTAGCCTCAACACCTTTGACCGGATCATTAAATATTGCGGGGTATTTTCCTGATATTTTCCATGCAAAGAAAAAGAAGGTCCAGTCGATATATTCTGAAAGTTGATTTATATCAATATCATGAATTTCATGAATCCCGGGTTTTGCCGGTTCATTAAGTTTTATTGAGCTCCAATCTGTAATCAGTTTATTTTGCCGGGCTGCGGCAATTGACTGAAGGCTCTTTTCAACTTTACGTGAGCTATGGTCATCCCTTAGCTTTTTATATCTTTCAGCAAGAGTAGTCACATAATTGCTGTTATCATCCTTCCGCAGAGCGGACAACACACCTGCCGCCTTTGATGCATCCTTTACATGTATAACAGGATTTGAATATGCAGGCGCAATTTTCACTGCGGCATGCATCTCGGAAGTTGTTGCCCCGCCAACGAGAAGAGGAATACTGATTTTTCTTCTCTCCATCTCCGATGCGACATGCACCATTTCTTCAAGCGAGGGTGTAATAAGCCCGCTGAGCCCAATAAAATCAACATTTTCTTTTATTGCTGTATCAATAATTTTTTCAGCAGGAACCATTACACCGAGATCAATTATCTGATAACTATTGCATGAAAGGACCACCCCGACAATATTTTTACCAATATCGTGGACATCACCTTTAACAGTAGCTAGAAGAATCTTCCCTGCTGTTTTTTGCTCTTCTCCTTTACTTTCCAATTCAATATACGGTGCAAGCTTCAAAACCGCTCTTTTCATTACCCGGGCGCTCTTTACCACCTGCGGAAGAAACATTTTTCCGGATCCAAAAAGGTCGCCTACCTCATTCATGCCTCCCATCAGCGGGCCCTCGATAAGCTCAATTGACCGCTTAAAGAGATGCCTGGCCTCCTCCACATCCTGCTCTATAAATTCATCAAGCCCTCTGATAAGTGAATGCTTGATCCGTTCAACAACAGGAAGTGAACGCCATACATCTTCCTTTTCCACTTTTTTGCCGGCATTCTGCATTCCTACTGCAAACTTAACAAGACTTTCGGTACCATCTTTCCGCCGATTCAGGACAATGTCTTCTGTAAGCTCCAGCATGTCAGGGGCTATTTCGCTGTAAACCTGTAACATCCCCGGGTTTACAATACCCATGTCAAGCCCTGCTTTTATAGCATGAAACAGGAAGACAGAATGAATCGCCTCACGCACTCTGTCGATACCTCTGAATGAAAATGACAGATTGCTGATTCCACCGCTCACCTTTGCATACGGAAGATTTTCTTTTATCCAGCTTGTTGCCCTAATGAAGTTAACAGCATAATTATTATGTTCTTCAATACCTGTGGCTATGGCAAGAACATTGGGATCAAATATTATATCTTCAGGAGGAAAATTCAATTTATCTACCAGTAATCTGTATGATCTTTCTGCAAGAGCAATCCTTCTCTCATAGGTGTCAGCCTGTCCATTTTCGTCGAACAACATCACAACCGCAGCAGCACCATACTTTCTTATTTTACGGGCGTGATCAAGAAAAACTTTCTCCCCTTCTTTCAGACTGATTGAATTAACAACTGACTTACCCTGAATACATTTAAGGGCCGACTCAATTACCTCCCATCTTGAAGAATCGATCATCAGAGGAAGTTTGGAGATATCCGGTTCTGACATAATAAGATTAACGAACTTAACCATTGCTTTTTCAGAATCGAGCATGGCCTCATCCATACAGATATCTATTATCTGAGCACCGCCCTCAACCTGATTTCGTGCAATAGCAAGAGCTTCTGCATATTTTTCTTCTTTAATAAGACGGGCAAACTTTATTGATCCGGAGACATTAGTCCGTTCACCGATATTGACAAAATTTGTTTCAGGAGTAATAACCAGGGCTTCAAGACCGCTCAGTCTTGTGTACCTTATAATTGAAGGCACAATACGTGGTTTATATTTTTTTGCTGCCTCTGCAATTTTCTGAATATGTAATGGAGTAGTACCACAGCACCCGCCAATAATATTTACCCATCCCTCTCTCATGAAATCTTCAGCAATCGACGCCATAAACTCGGCCGACTGATCATATTCACCAAACTGATTCGGAAGTCCTGCATTCGGATGAGCCGAGACAAAGAATCTGGATTTTGCCGATAATTCCTCAATATAAGGTCTGAGCTGATCGGCTCCAAGAGCACAGTTAAGGCCGATGCTGAATAGTGGAAAATGAGAGACAGATATCATGAATGCCTCGAGTGTCTGGCCAGTAAGAGTCCGGCCACTGGCGTCGGTAATTGTTCCCGATACCATAACTGGAATGATTATCCCTTTTTCCTCAAAAACAGAATCAATTGCAAAAAGTGCAGCTTTACAATTTAAAACATCGAATATTGTTTCAATAAGAAGCAGATGGGCGCCTCCGTCGATAAGACCCCGAACCTGCTCTGAGTATGCCTCAACAAGATCATCAAAAAATATCAACCTTGCACCCGGATCATTAACATCCGATGACATTGAAGCAGTGCGGTTTGTCGGACCAACGGATCCTGCAACAAAGTGCTCAACCGGTTCCGGCGAGCTTTCAAATTCCCTGATAGCTTCAACAGCAAGTCTGGCCGATTCAAGATTCAAGGTATATACAAGATCCTCCATGCCATAATCGGCCATGGATATCTTATTGGAATTAAATGTATTAGTTGTAATAATGTCAGATCCTGCTGCAAGATATTCTACGTGAATGGCTTTGATAATATCAGGTCTGGTAAGCGATAAAAGATCATTATTCCCTTTAAGCAAACGCGGATGATCTTTAAATTTTTCGCCCCGGTAATCCTCCTCTTTGAGCTTGTGTTTCTGGATCATTGTACCCATAGCACCATCAAGGATCAGGATCTTTTTTTGAATGACATCTTCTATATTTTTCAATTTGCTATAGTATTACAAATCTGTTTTTTTCCTAACTCTTTGCCCCCCAGCCCCCCTAAAGGGCCCTAAAGGGGGGGCTAATCCACGGTTTTTTAGAATCATCTGTTTGACTCCAAACAAATTAAGAAACTTTTCGTCCGGTATTTACTATAAAAACATCCATCTCGCGAAGTTGTTCCCGTAGGGCATAAAGTCTTTCGAGATTTACCACGCCGATAGCATATTTATATAATCTGCCGCTAAAGTATTCCGACACTTCCTCAAATCCAAATAATTCCTTATCCTTTTCATTTTTGTATCTCAGATAAACCTCCATCTTAAAGTTACGGGTATAATTTGAAACAGAACCCTGCTGGTACTTTTTATATTCATATTTGTAACCATAAGAGTTTGCTGAAATATCTGATAATACAGCCGAACCTGTAGCATGTCCACCTGCACCTTTTCCGGAGAAAAACTGTTTATCCGCAAATGCAGCCTCTGTAATCACTCCATTATACTCATTATCCACATTATACAGATATTTATCAGCAGAGATGAACCGGGGGAGAACAAAGCTTGTGATCGTGTTCTCATTTGTCTTACCAACATAGGGCACAAGCTTGACTTTTAATCCCTTCTCCTTTGCATACTGTATGTCAAATTTGGAGATCGTATTAATACCGTAGTGAAAAACCTCATCGGGATTAAGGAATAGTCCGTATGCATGTCCGGTGATGATGCATAATTTATATTTTGCATCCCAGCCTTCTACATCAAGTATAGGATTTGACTCTGCAAAGCCTTTCTCGCGTGCTTCTTCAAGAGCAGCGGAGTAATCAACTCCGCTGTTGTGCATTTTTGTAAGAATGAAGTTTGTGGTTCCATTCAGGATACCTCGCAGTGAATGAAGCAATTCATTGTCGTAATACTCTTCAAGATTTCTGATGATAGGAATACTTGCACCAGCCGATGCTTCATAAAGCAGCGAAACCTTGTGTTTTGTCTGAAGATCAACAAGTTCTTTGAAATGTAATGCTACCATCATTTTGTTTGCCGAGACAACATTTTTACCACTTTTCATAGCGGTGGTAACAATTTTAAACGCTTCATCCGGATCATCTATAAGCTCGACGATAAGATTGATTGACGGATCGTTCAGTATGTCATTTTTATCGTAGGTAAAATTTGACATCGGAATCCTTCTTTCCTTAGTACGATCCTTTACACAGATCCTGACAATGTCGGCTTTTAATCCCTTGCTGTTGTTAAGGACATCATGAAGGCCCTGTCCAACGCAACCATATCCGAACATTCCTATTCTTAATTTTTGCTGTGTCATTTTGTAACTATAAAACCTTTTTAAACGCCTGTTCGAAATCAAAAATAATATCATCAATATGCTCAAGACCCACCGATACCCGGAACTGACCCGGCTCAATACCTCCTGCATGTTGCTCTTCTGCTGAAAGTTGTGAGTGTGTTGTTGTTGAAGGCTGTATAATAAGGGTTTTTGCATCTCCAACGTTTGCCAGGTGACTTACAAGCTCAAAATATTCAACAAGCTTTACAGCTTTCTCCGGCTCTGCTTTGAGAACAAAACTTAATACACCACCCGCTCCCTTGGGAAGATATTTTTTAGCCAGAGCATAATTATGATTATTTTCAAGTCCGGGGTAATTAACTTTCTCAACTGCGGGATGCGATTGGAGCCATTTAGCCAATGCCAGCGTATTCTGTACGTGACGCTCCATTCTCAAAGACAATGTTTCAAGACCTTGCAGTAACAAAAATGAGTTGAACGGACTTATTGAAGGACCAAGATCACGCAGACCCTCTACTCTTGCTTTAATAATAAAAGGTATATTCCCTGCTTCCGATTTTGCTGAAAATATATCGCCGAATACCAATCCGTGATAACCTTCTGATGGTTCAGTGAATACCGGGAAATTCCCGTTTGTCCAGTCGAAATTAGCCCCATCAATAATGACACCACCAATACTTGTACCATGCCCGCCAATCCATTTTGTAGCTGACTCAACAACAATATTAGCCCCGAGTTCTATAGGCCGGCAAAGATATCCGCATGCACCGAAAGTATTATCAACAATAAGGGGAATCCCATGTTTTTTAGCAAGCGCTGAAAATGAATCGAAGTCAGGAATATTAAACCCAGGGTTTCCTATTGATTCTATATAAAGAGCTTTGGTTTTTTTATCAATGAGTTTTTCAAACGAAGCAGGATTGAGGTCCTTTGCAAGTCTGGCCTGTATGCCAAAATTGGCCAGAGTAACCTTGAACTGGTTATGGCTTCCCCCATAAAGAAAAGGAGAGCTGACAAAATTTTCACCACTTCGAAGAATTGTAGTAAGAGCGATGAATTGTGCTGCATGACCGGATGACACTGCAAGGGCAGCTGCACCACCCTCAAGGGCTGCAACTCTCTTTTCGAAGACATCCGTTGTCGGGTTCATGATGCGGGTATAGATATTACCGCTATCTGCCAGGTTAAACAGATCGGCAGCATGCTTTGCATTTTTAAACACATACGAGGATGTTTGATAAAGAGGAACAGCTCTGGATAATGTGTCATTATCAGGTTGGTGTCCGGCGTGGATCTGAAGAGTCTCGAATTTTATTTTATTATTTTTCATTTCTATAAATTTTAAATTTTAACAATAAGATCGGTACATAGATATATTAATATCTTGTTTTGCAACGATCCGGTATTCAACAAAAAAAATGTGTGATTCCAAATCAAAATTTACCGGCACATGCGCATAGGCATGAGCGGCAGGTTAAAATTTTTGAGTGTCAGAGGAATTGAATTCATTTCTTTTTACGTTTAATTTTTATCATCTCCCGGCTTTCCCGGGATTAGGTTTTGGCACCGTTATCCAAAATATTCAGGATTGGTTGCCAGGGTTTCTCAGAGCCTAATCTCTCCGCCCTTCTTAATAAAAATCAAACACCCTTAGAAGGAATATTTGATTTGTGGGGACAAATATAGTGATGATTTTGGGAATAACAAAAAAAAATCAAGAACTTCACTGTTTGTGAAGCGGATTATGCCTTTCAATCACTCTTTTACCCATGACAAATGCTTTAATTAGAACCTTCATTAAATTTATTAATATTGTTACAATTATGGTCTAAATAATGATTGATGTGAATTAAGCCCCCTTCAGGGCATAGCCGTCAAGCTAATTTTTATAACTCTCTGATATACAGACGTGATGACTATTTTATATTTAGTCCTTAGGGCTTAAGCTATTGTAGCCGGAGATATTAGAAATGATTTTTTTACCTCGGAGAGGTTAAACAGGGTTTTCCCGGAATTCATGTAAGAATTGTTCAT
>JBBRVC010000075.1:0-18685 GCA_038247205.1 Bacteroidales bacterium | reverse complement strand
AGTTCAAACTATATTCAACAGGGAAGTGAATACACGGCTCAGGTTTTCATTTCAGCTACAGATACAACACAGAAACCTGAAATTCTCGTTGGCGATCAAAAACTGCCTATCGATGAATCAGGTAAAGGAGTTTATACCGCCAGGGCATCATCAACCGGTACAAAAACATGGGGCGGTGTAATATCCCTGAAAGCTCCTAACGGTTCAATAATACCTTACCCTTTTAAAGCAACATATTCAGTAGGAGAGCCCAATGTAGTTGTGTCACCAACAGGAATGAATGTTCTTTATACCGGTATCGACAATCCTATTGATGTTTCAGTTCCCGGAGTCGGACCTGACAAAATAAAATTGAGAGTTACAAACGGAGTTCTTACAACAGGTAAAGTTAAAAACCCTTCAGGCCAGTTCTTCAGAGGAAACTGGATAATTAACCCTGCTACTCCCGGCCAGAACGTACAGGTTTTTGTTACTGCCGATATTAATGGCAAATCCATGACTTTTTCTCCTCTCGAATTCAGAGTAAAGCCACTTCCGACACCAATAGCCGTCTTTGCTAATAAAAGTGGCGGCAGTGTTACAAAAAATACAGCAGTATCACAACAGGGTGTATTTGCTACACTTCCTGACTTTGACTTCCAGTTAGTATATAATGTAACCGGATTTACCGTCCTTTTCTCAGACAGAGGTGAAGACTTTGAGGAGAAAAGCACAGGTAGTTCCCTTACTGCAAAACAGAAAGATCTGATTACCAGACTAACCAGAGGTAAAAATCTGTTTATCAAGGATATCAGAGCGGTTGGACCCGATGGAAGAATAAAAGATCTTCCTCCTATAATATTAAAGATAGAATAGCGTTTAATAATTTACTACTATGAATAAGAAAATACTTTTAGTAATTATCGCATTTACAGTCACCGTTATGGCGAATGCTCAGGCATTCAGCGATATTTACCAAAAATCAATATCTGATGCGAAGAAGATAAACTACCCTTATCTTCGTGAAGCCGATGTCATGTATGCAAAATATGTATACCGCCTGGTTGACCTTCGGGAGAAAATCAACCAACCGCTATATTATCCAACTATACCTACCCATGACGGAAGAAAGAATTTTCTTAGCATCCTGCTCGAAGAGATCAAAGCAGGAAGAGTTAATGCATATTCTACTCTTGATCCAAAGATGCCTACCACCTATCAGGATATAGAAAATAATATGGGTGCAACATCAAGGAATGAAACTCTTCAGATAAACGCCGCGGGAGACACCAAGGATACTACCATTGTTGAGGCAGCAAAACCTGAAGAGGTAAAGCAGCTTCTGATCTATGAAGAGTGGTATTTTGATAAAAAGCTTTCAAAACTTGATGTCAGGATAATTTCAATTGAGCCATTCTATATGGCTTATGATAATCAGCTTGGCAGAGTAAGCCGAAGAGGACTTTTCTGGGTTAATTTTAATGAAATAAGAGACGTACTCGCAAATCATGAGGTTTTTATGACAAACAATGATGCTCAGAGGATTTCATTTGATGATTTCTTCATGCAGAGAAGATTTGGCAGCATAATCTATGGCGAATCCAATGTATACAGCGACAGGCAGATTAATCAATACCTTACCGGGAAAGCTGCATTATTTGAGGCTGAACGTATTAAGAATGATCTCTTCAACTACGAACACGATCTTTGGGAATATTAATAGAACATAAAAATAAAAAAGAGGCTGCTAAAATTAAATTTAACAGCCTCTTTTTTTATGTGCAGCCTGTCTATAGATATTTATCTTTTGCTTCCTTCTTAACATCATCAAGGTAATTCTTGATATTCTGTTCTTCTTCTTTTTTCACAATAAGAAGAACATCTTCTGTCTCTACTACTATGTAATCCTTCAGGCCCTGAAGGACAGCAACCTTGCCGGATGACAAGTTAACGATATTCCCTTCATTGGCATATGAGAATACGTTCCCGTTTACAATTGCATTTCCATTAATATCAAGTGTGCTTTTTTCGTAGAGTGAGCTCCATGTTCCAAGATCAGACCAGCCAATATCGGTGCACATTACATATACATTGCTGGCTTTTTCCATTATACCGTAATCAATCGAAATACTTTTGCACTCGGTATATGTCTTTCCAATGAATTTAGCCTCCAGATCAGTTCCATACAATTTTCTTCCTTCATCAAAAGCTATAAATACATCAGGCAGGTATTTTTCAAATGCTTTCATTATTGATTTTATACTCCAGATAAAGATTCCTGAATTCCAGTAAAAATCGCCACTCTCTATAAATATCTTTGCAAGATCCAGACCGGGTTTCTCAGTAAAGGTTTTTACCTTAAGAAGACCATCATATCCTTTTACTGGCTTTTTCCTGTCTGCCTGAATATAACCATACCCTGTTTCAGGCTTATCCGGCTTGATGCCAAGTGTAATAAGCGCATCATTGTCTTTTGCGAATTCCAGTGTATTCTGAATTACTTTACAGAATTCATCTTCTTTAACTATAAGATGATCTGACGGAGTAACTACGATAACAGCATTCGGGTTTTCCTTCAGAATTCTGAAAGTTCCATAAGCCAGACACGGTGCAGTATTACGCCGGAAAGGTTCCGTAAGAATATTGGCGGGATCTATATCGAGTTGTTCGAGAACAAGGTCTTTGTGATCAACACTCGTAACAACATATATATTCTTCTTCGGGCATGTTGTCAGGAATCGTCTAAATGTCAGCTGAATGAGTGTTTCACCTGTTCCAAGGATATCAAGAAATTGTTTTGGCTTTTCGCGGCGGCTTAGCGGCCAGAAACGGCTTCCTACACCTCCTGCCATAATAATTACATACCTGTTCTCCATTACTGTTGTTTTATATCGATTTTTTTATGCAAAGATAAAATTAAAATGCCTATCACAGATTAATACTATGGTAATACTTCTTTTAATGAAATGGGATACGGAAATTTTGGGAATTATTCGTATTTTTGAGAGCTGTAAATAAATTACATGATTAATTTTTTCACTCAGGCCGGATTATATTTTCTTCTTTTAAAAAAGGTTTTTTCGAAACCAGAAAAACCATATATCTACTACAAACAGACGATAAAGGAAATTGTATACCTTGGTTTAAATTCAATCGGAATCATAACAATTGTTTCCTTCTTTATGGGAGCTGTTATAACACTTCAGACCGCATACAACACTGAAAATCCTATTTACCCCGCCTACCTGATCGGACTGGGTACCCGTGATTCAATTATTCTGGAATTCTCCTCCTCTGTTGCTGCTTTGATACTTGCCGGCAAAGTCGGATCGAATATCGCATCGGAAATTGGCACAATGAGGGTTACGGAACAGATTGATGCTCTTGAAATTATGGGTGTTAACTCAGCATCATATATAATTCTTCCCAAGATAATAGCCACTCTTTTTTTCAATCCTTTCCTTACACTTATCAGCATTATAGTTGGCGTATTTGGAGGTTGGATAGCCGGTACTGTCACCGGGGTTATTTCGTCTGAAAACTATATATACGGAATTCAATATGCTTTTGTCCCTTACTATGTTACATATTCGCTTATTAAAACGTTATTCTTTGCATTTATCATGACAAGTATTTCCTCTTTTCAGGGATATTATGTTGATGGAGGCTCGCTTGAAGTTGGACGTGCGAGTACCAAAGCAGTTGTTTACAGCAGTATCCTTATACTGATGTTCAATGTTATCCTAACACAACTGCTATTGTCATGATAAGGGTCAGCAATCTCTATAAAACCTTTAACAGTACCTTGGTTCTTAATGATATCTCGGTAACCTTTGATACCGGAAAGACAAATTTAATTATCGGGATGAGCGGTTCGGGAAAGACAGTTCTGCTTAAATCAATAGTAGGACTCCATGAGGTGGATAAAGGAGAAATATGGTATGAGGATTTTCAGTTTAATAAACTTGATTTTAAGGCGAAAAAAGAAGTCAGGAAAGAAATGGGAATGCTCTTTCAGGGAAGTGCACTTTTTGACTCACTTACCGTCGAACAGAATGTGAAATACCCTCTGGATATGTTTACTGCCATGAGTGCGGCTGAGAAGCTAGAGAGAGTAAACTTCTGTCTCAACAGGGTTAATATAATCAACTCAAACAAACTATCACCTGCTGAACTATCTGGCGGAATGAAGAAAAGGGTTGCCATTGCACGGGCAATAGCTCTGAATCCAAAATACCTTTTCTGCGATGAACCCAATTCCGGACTAGATCCTATCACGGCTATACTTATCGATGAGCTTATCAAAGAACTTACGGAGGAGTATTCAATGACAACCATTATTAATACTCATGATATGAACTCTGTAATGGAGATAGGTGAAAAGATCATATTCATAAGCGAAGGGAATAAGTGCTGGGAAGGCAGCAACAAGGAAATACTTCACTCTGATTGTAAAGCTTTAAACGATTTTGTGTTTGCCAACTCTCTGGCCAAGCAGCTTAGGTTAACCTATAAAAACGATGAAGGAAATCGCTAATCGACCTCCTCGTAGTCGACATATTCACCAATTTCTTTTGGCACTCCTTTAGCCTTTTTATCGTTTTTCTTTTCAGGTCCGGGATTTTGCTCATCATCGCTTAACCCCGCCATCAAGCTTTTAAATGATCTGATTACCAGAAATATAACTAAGGCTATTAAGAAAAATCTAATTAATAAAACCATCTCTCCAAAATTTTTTATTCAACGAACACCATTGGTTTATCCAGTTTCTTTTTTGTTTTATTTCCAAATACAAAGTTAATACCAAATCTGGCATTTATGGTATTAAGATTCGAAGGAACAGAAAAAGAATTTCCATTAGAATTAGTTACACGGTTCCAGGAAAGCGGTATGCGGTCAACAATTGAATAGAACTGGAAAAAACCTGCTCTGAATGCCAGGCCGGCTCCAAGATTATCATAACGATGATTGGCGGCAGTATAGGCCAGACTTAAAGATAATGCACTTCCAAGGTTTAAATTTGCCGATAATGTCAATGACTGTTTCAGCTGTTTACCCAACACCCTGCTATAGGATAACAACCCTACTCTGAAATAATCGGTAACATCATAGTTACTGCCAAAAGTAATTCCAAAGGGCATGTATGTCTTAAAAGGTTCACTCAGATCAGTTATTGTATAGGAATTTTCAAGTGAATCCAGAACCCCATCAACAGCATTATCAATGGTTGTGGTGCCATCGTATACATCAGGAAGATCGAGTCCATTAAACTCAAACCGGCTTTTAATATGAAAGCTTGACAAATCAGATTTCCATTTTATATAACCCAGATCTGTGACCGCTGCTGATACAGTAAGTTTCCTGCTGATTTCGTACGTAGCTCCAATATCAAGGCCGAGTCCAAAATTCTTATTATTAAACATGAAATCCCTTACGCCTCCACCCCTGTCAAACCTCATATCATCAAAAGCGATTGAATCAAATTTGTGGTCGGGACTAATATACACATTCAGAGGTGCACTTAAGTTGACCATCACATCGGCATCAAGAGATTGTGAAAATTCATCTTTAACTGAAAGGGCAAGTGTTCGTGCATCAATTGAGGCGGATGCAATACCAAAAAGAAGCTTCGCTTTCACTCCAACCCGCAACCTGGTCGAAAAATTTCTTGAGAAACCCAAGCCTATCTCCCTGTAATATTTTAAGTTACCTTTAAGGGAAGAAAGATCGAAATCCGAACCTATGAAGTCTTCAGCTCCCATAAGTGAAAATCGGAACAAGTCTTTGGGAATGACAACATTCCCTTCAAACCTGTCGATTATATCCAGGAAAATATACATGTCTTTTCCTGCTGAAAACCCCAGTCCAAATAATGGCATGGTAAATCCGGGTTCTATTGAATTCTTTTCTTTTATTTTTGAAAGGAATTCATCGGGATCGTAACCCGGATGGAGAAAAGGGAGAAGAGAATCTGCCCCTCCGTTTATAAAAATATCTGAAAAATTCAGAAAATTGTTATTTACGTTTATGGTGAAGCCCGACAACCCCGGCATTCCAATATAAGCAGAATTTGTCGGTCTCAGAGCCGGGTTAAGAAGATGATTCTGAGGCACATTCATATTGTATAGTACCTGGCTGTTTTGGGCAGCAACAGAATAAATTAACATTGAAAATACCGGAATCAATGCAAAGTTTCTTAAAGTCTTACAGTTCATAATAATTGATTAATTATGATATAATCAGATCACCAATTTAAGTCAAAATCAATTGCCCTCAGTTTCAATTCTATAATTATACAAAAAACGATCGGTCCCGCCAACAATAAGATTCCATCCACTCTTTTCCGATAGTTTTCCAATTGAAAACATAGATGCCCCACTTAAGGGAAATCCATTTACTACCTCACCATCCTTGTTAATCAGGTATATCAGGTTCTTTTTATTATCAAATACACCAACTTTATTATCCGAGGGTGAGAATATAAAATTAAGTGGTCCTCCAAGTTCAGGGGATCCCAAATCTCTGGTGAATATCTCTGTGTTGTTATGGTCATAAACAGATAATATTCCTTTATCCAGAAATATGTATTCACCAACTCCATCCCCGTCTATGTCTGAAAAATCAAAGGAATGGTTGTCTGAAAATGTTTTTATATTAATTTTCTTTATACTTCCGTTAAAATAAATATGCTGAACAGTTCCCTCAGGAGATGTGAATACAATTGAAGGCTCCGATCCTGAAACCAGTCGCAGTGATGAACCTGGAGCTCTTTTGACGGATTCTTTAAGCGTAAGTCTGCGGTTGCCCCGTCGGTCAAGAAAATAAATTGATAAATCATCAGTCGCAACAAGATAATCTTTGCCAGATATTCTGAAATAGTTTATTTCTGACCTGACAATATCTGATGTTTTGAAAGGTGTCCAGCCCTTCACAATGCTTCCTGTCTTATCATAGGCATAAATCAATTTATCTTCTCCGGCTATAAGTAGTCTGAAATTGCCGTTTTTATCATAGTCAAACAAAGACATGCAGTTTGTTGATGGAGATCTTAATCTGACAGGATATCTTTCAACATAGTTTCCGTTGCGGTCAATAAGATGGATATTGGTTTTCCCTGCAAACAGAAGCTGAAACTTACCATTTCTGTAAAAATCGATCATATAAACCGACCCGTTTATCCTTTCATTTAGTGGGACTTTCCACAGGACCCTGCCAGCGCTGTTAATCAGATAAATTTTATTATTAATATCCTGGACGAAAATCTCTTTTGTGCCGTTTATATGGTTTGTAAAAAAGAAGGGTTTGGTGGCTGCATAAGAATCTAGAAGAGTTTCCCATTCACTTGTTGATTCAGAACGTGCTTCTTCTTTAAACATCAATGATATACTGTTGTATATCATGCCGTTACTTGGTGCAAATAGTAATCCCGCACTCTGAATTTTATTAATTGAGCTTTTATTCAGCACCAGAGCTTTATTTATATCATCCCTCAAAAACTCTGACCAGTATGCGGTTACTCTCCCTGGTACACAATAGAAATAATATACCCCCCGGCTTGGCAAAGTCTTTTCAAAATCTCGGTAGGTCATGTCATTTTCAAGCGTCTTATTCAGAAGATTGTCATACAAAAATCGTGAAATAGTTAAGTAAGAACTTCCGGTAATCATAAAATCATCATAGAAAGTAACGTAAGAATCATCCGCCTTTCCTGCAAACTCTGGCAGCAAGAGAGATATCAATCCCTTAAAAGGTGTTCTGTAAACGGGAATCCTAATCTGTTCGTCAGGTTGAAATAATATGATATTGCTGTCGGGATATTCAGAGCCCAGCTCCTCCAGAAATATCTGTTCGGCCTGAATGCGATTTTTCAGTTCATAAATAAATATCTTATTATCTGATACAGGATTTTCCTTTATATCGATATATGCAGAAGTGATTTCCTCCCCGGTATATTCCTTTAATGCCTTTGCCAGTGAATATGCTTCCTCTGTGACAAGGCTGTCAGCGTTTTTTCTCGGAATGAAAGCCGGGAGAATCAGCGTTTCAAAGAGAACAGTTGAAGCAGGAAGAACCCTGTCGGTATGGAAGGTTCCCGGTTCTACAGATTTATATTTATACAGAAACTCTGTAGTCCCTGCACTTTCTGCATATCCGCTGACACTAAGTCCGTCTTCATTAAAATATATATCGCCTCCC
The DNA here is from genome assembly GCA_038247205.1 of Bacteroidales bacterium. Classification (GTDB taxonomy): domain Bacteria; phylum Bacteroidota; class Bacteroidia; order Bacteroidales; family VadinHA17; genus LD21. Next base: position 10,510 of record JBBRVC010000075.1, on the reverse strand, counting down.
CCACTTCCGGCCAGCTTAGATATTTTCTCAGCTAAATACTTATAGTTGTCTCCGAAAATTGGTTTTATAACATCGTGAAGATTTGCAAAAACAATAAATATCTTATGCTCGTTCTTTCCTGATGCCAGCAAAACCCTGAGAAAACCCGGTTCGCTTCTTATATCCTTCTTTTCACCGGGCTGAATGATATTTTGTATCATTTCACTTGATGTGCTGCACAGTAACAATCCTGAATCTATTGTTAAGTAAACCGTATCCATGCGGTTACTAACTATGTATGGTACTTCCAGAAGAGTATTCCGGCTAATATTTATTTCGTTTACTGAAGTTATTCCCGATTGATGAAGAATTTCTTTGATGTGACGCATCTTCACATCATGGGGAATCGGCATGGATAGTAAACCCTTGAGTTTACCTCTTTCCTGTGCATGAAAAGATATTATTGCATTTGAGCCATTTACTATATTCTTAAAACCTTCCTTATTCACCTGGTCTGATAAGAATTTCAGGCTTCTATTAAAGTCTTCGAGTTCCTTTATCTTACCAACTTCGCCGAGGATTCCTTTCCCGGATGTAATTGAGTTTATAAATCCTTGCAGATCAGGTGTTTCTATGATAAAACAAGCGCCGGCAGGAACTGCTAAATAAGGATCTGTAATTAGATGGTTCCGTCCTTGCTGAAGAAAGTATCCAAGAAGAAGCAGGCCTGTAAGAAGAATCAATATTAAAAAAAGTGCGACACGTTTTCCCACTACCTGTAATTTAGTAAGTACATTTCAAATTTAAGCATAAATAAGAAAACTTATCCAAAACTGCACAGCTTGTTTAATTACTGATTTTTAACAATCCTGCTGGGATTAAAATTTATATTTTTACCATTAAATCTGTTTTGAAATGGCGCTGAGAAGATTTTTATTAACAACATCTGTTCTGCTTTATGTAACAATCAGTACATATTCTCAGAAAATCAGAATAATTGACAGTGAAGATCTTCACCCTATTTCTGATGTTGCAGTTTACAATCAATCGAAAGCCAGGCTCACTTACACAAATCATTCCGGAGAAGCAGACATTTCTGCCTTTCGTGATGAGAAGATGATATGTTTTCATCACTTTACATATGAGAAGCTCTGTATCAGATATAGTGATATTCAAAATGAGAAATTTGAAATAAGGCTCGCAAAGAAAATCTTTGCCATCGAGGAGTTTGTAATCTCTGCAAACAGATGGGAACAGAAAAAAAAAGAGGTTCCGAACAAAATCACAACTGTTCTGAAGCCTGCAATTGAGCTTCAGAATCCTATCACAGCAGCTGATCTGATAGGAATTTCCGATGAAGTTTTTGTTCAAAAGAGCCAGCTCGGAGGTGGCAGTCCAATGATCAGAGGTTTTTCAACCAATCGGATCCTTATTGTTGTTGACGGAGTAAGGATGAATAATGCTATTTACAGGGAAGGGAATATTCAGAACATAATATCACTTGATCCTTCGGCAGTTGAGTCGGCTGAGATTATATTTGGTCCAGGAGCTATTGTCTATGGCAGTGATGCTATTGGTGGGGTTATGGATTTTCATTCAAAAAAGGCGCTTTTTTCAACAGGAGAGAAAACCTATATAAAAGCTGATGCATTAACACGGTTTTCTTCTGCCAACAGGGAAAAAACACTTCATCTGGACTTTAATGCAGGAACCAGAAAAATTGCATTCCTCAGCAGTATAAGCTGGTCTGATTTCGGAGATCTGAAAATGGGATCGGGGCAAAAAACGGGGTACATCCGGCCCGAATATGCAGCAATGATCAATAATAATGACACCATTATTAGTAACCCCGATACTCGATTTCAGCTTCATACTGCTTATAATCAATTGAATACAATGAACAAATTGAGGTTTAAACTATCTGAAAACCTTGATATTGTAGTGACAAACCATTATTCAGCGTTGTCAGATGTTCCCCGGTATGACAGGCTGGTGCAGTATAAATCGGGTAAATTAAGGTACGGCGACTGGTATTACGGTCCACAGGTATGGACGATGAATAATTTTCAGCTTACATACAGTAAACAAACAATAATATTCGATGAGCTTAAGGTAATCGCTGCGCAACAGAATTATAAAGAAAGCCGGCACGACAGAGCATTCGGTAATTCAACTATAAATGAACAGTTTGAAAAAGTTGGAATACTGTCTCTGAGTCTTGACTTTGATAAAAAGTTTAATTATGACCGGAAATCGGTTTATTACGGATTTGAATTTGTTAATAACGACATCCGTTCGGTTGCCCAGAAAAGGAATATCCTTAACGGACAAATTATTCCTGCCGGATCAAGATATCCGAACGGAGATAATAAATATACAAGCTTCTCATTATATACCGGTTATAAATATAACTATTCCGATAAACTCACCCTAAATTCAGGTCTTAGATATAATCATGTCAGCCTTGCTTCCACAATAGCCGATAATTCGTATTATAATTTACCTTTCAATGAGATTTACATCTCAAATGGAGCATTGACCGGTTCAGTTGGGGTGGTATTCAGAATTGATGAGAAAACGCAGATTAATTCGAACACATCCACCGGTTTCCGTGCACCTAATCTCGACGATGCCGGAAAGGTTTTTGACTCAGCGCCAGGAGTGGTGATAGTTCCAAATCCAGGACTAAAACCGGAGTATGTCTATAATATCGATATTGGAGCCTCGAGGGATTTTGGTAAAATTTTTCACCTCGGAATAACAGCGTTTTATTCATGGTTAACCAATGCAATGATCAGACATGAATTTCAGTTTAACGGACAGGATTCAATGCTTTATCTGGGAGAAATGAGCAAAGTAGAGGCAGTTACCAACAGAGGTTCGGCACGTGTTTACGGAATGCATATAAACCTGCAGGCAAATATTACAAGCCATTTATCTGTTAAATCATCACTCAATCTTACTGAAGGCCGGGAAGAAAGCGGAGAACCGCTGCGGCATGCTGCACCAGTGTTTGGCTCCACTCATCTTGTTTTTACCATTCCGAAGCTTACTGCTGATCTGTATTCAAATTATAACGGATCCAGAAAATATAAAGATATGGCCCCTTCAGAGATCGATAAGGCCTACCTTTACGCTTCTGATGATAACGGAAACCCATGGGCTCCGGGCTGGGTTACCATGAATTTTAAGCTCTCTTATGAAATATTGAAAAGAGTATCGGCCAATGCCGGTATTGAGAATATTCTGGATCTTCAATACAGACCGTACTCGTCAGGTATCGTTTCTCCCGGAAGAAATATTATAATGTCTGTAAGAGTTAAAATATAGAACCCGGGAAAGGTACTTTGGCACCAAATTTGATTTCTTATTATAGGCAATTTCAAGATATAAACTTGACATCCGTCAAGTCAAGCCAGGTATAAAAACCTGGCTTTTATCAATTATTCAGAAGGATTTGTATCCAAGGATTTCCCTTACTTCCCTTAGAGTTTTTGAAGCACTTAAGCGTGCTTTTTCAGCCCCATCCGCAACAACCCTTGCCATATAATTTTTATCATCAAGGATTTCAATTATCCTGGCTCTTATGGGCTCAGTTACATTGATTATATCCTCGGCAAGCTGCTTTTTCAAATCGCCGTACCGGATTTCACCTGTGGAATGCTTATCTGTGAAAAATTTAACAGTACCCGGATCAGAAACGACACTCATTATTGTAAAAAGGTTCTGAACCGCTTCAGAGGGTTTATCACCGGGCGTGACGGGTCCTGTATCGGTTACCGCCTTCATAACTTTTTTTCTTATTTCCTGTGGAGTATCAGCAAGGAATACACCATTGGCTTCACTTTTACCCATCTTCCCGCTGCCATCAAGTCCGGGGATTTTCAATAATTGTTTTCCAAAATTATAAGCGTCAGGCTCGGGAAAATAATCAACACCGTACATTGTATTAAACCTTCTGGCAAATTTTCGTGTCATTTCCAGATGCTGCTCCTGATCTTTTCCAACAGGGACCTTATTTGCCTTATGAATGATAATATCAGCTGCCATAAGCACCGGATAGGTGAGAAGTCCGGCATTGATGTTATCGGGCTGTCTTCTTACTTTCTCCTTAAATGATGCTGTTCTCTCAAGTTCGCCAACATACGCATTCATATTAAGAAGAAGGTACAATTCTGTAACTTCAGGCACATCGCTCTGAATGAATACGGTGGCTATTTCGGGATCAATGCCGCAAGCAAGATATTCAGCGAGCACCTGTTTTATGTTTCCATGAAGATCAGCGGGATTAGGATGTGTTGTAAGAGCGTGATAATCTGCAATAAAAAAGTAGCAGTTATTTTCCTTCTGCATTTTGAGAAAGTTATTTACTGCCCCGAAATAGTTTCCAAGATGCAGGTTTCCTGTTGATCTTATGCCGCTGACAACTGTGTCCATTCGTCTCTTAAATAATTATTACGACGCAAAGCTAATGGTTTTTTCTCATTCTTCTAACCCAGTACATTAAGGGAGTAGTCAGTGTGAAAGCGATAATTCAAAAATTGCAGGAAAATAGTACCTTTGGCAGATTAAAATAATAGGCCATGGAATCGACAAGACAGAAAAAAGTATCGCGACTTATCCAGAAAGAACTGGCCGAGATCCTGCTGAAAATAGGTCCTGAAATAGCACACGGAAAACTTGTATCAATTACAAAAGTCAGAATAAGCCCCGACCTTTCTTTTGCAAAGGTTTATATAAGCATCTTCCCAAATAAGGATCAGGATAAAATACTTCAGTCTATTCAGGATCATACGTCAAAGATCCGGTTTGAACTGGGAGTTAAAGTGAGAACACAGCTCAGGATTGTTCCTGACATCGTTTTCCACATTGATGATAGTCTGGATTATATTGACAAAATAGATAAGTTACTGAATACCTGATGTTATATGCAGTACGAACCCATTAAGAAATCACTTGGCGAGTTCTTCAGCGGACCATTATTCATGCGAAAAGCTTTTTATACTCTCCTGGATGTCCTGCTTCTGCGTACCTGGCATGTCAAAAAAGCATTACGAAAGATAGCATTGTTAATACCTGACGATGCAAATGTTCTGGATGCCGGTTCAGGATTCGGTCAGTACTCCTGGCGGATGAGCAGGATGAACAGGGAATGGGAAATTGATGCCGTCGACATAAATAATACACAGATTGCAGACTGCACCGATTTTTTCAAAAGAGCAGGCTTATCTGACAGAGTAAACTTCAGGGTTGCCGATCTCACACAACTTAAAAGTGTGGAAAGTTATGACCTTGTCCTTTCTGTAGATGTTATGGAACATATTGAAGAAGACGTTATTGTGTTTAAGAATTTCCATGATGCCATGAGAGAAAATGGAGTTCTGCTCATTTCCACTCCATCTGATCAGGGTGGGTCCGATGCTCACAGTGATGAGGATAAATCATTTATTGACGAACATGTGCGTAATGGATACGGGATTGATGAAATTACTGAAAAATTAACAACTGCAGGTTTTAAGAATATAAAGGTTGCCTATACATATGGCAAACCCGGGAACCTGTCTTGGAGGCTCTCAATGAAATACCCTGTTAAGATGCTTAACACTTCTTATTTTTACTTTATCGTTTTACCGTTTTATTACCTGGTTTTTTTTCCGGTATCTGTTATTCTTAACATTTTTGACCTGCATATAACACATAAATCCGGAACAGGACTACTTGTAATAGCTATAAAATAACAAGTTGAAGTTATCACTTTACATAGCAAAAAGATATCTCTTTGCGAAAAAGTCGCGAAATGCAATCAATGTAATTTCAGCCGTTTCAGTTGCCGGAGTTACGGTAGGCGCCATGGCACTTATCATTGTACTTTCGGTTTTCAATGGTCTTGAGAAAATGGTCAACGCTATTTTCAACACTTTTGATCCTGATCTGAAAATCATTTCTGCAGAGGGGAAGACTTTCAATGCTGACACATCAAAATTGAAATTGCTTTCAAATGTCAATGGCGTGGAATGCTACTCACTCACAGTTGAGGAAAATGCCTTGCTTCAATATGGTGACAGACAATTTTTTGCGACAATAAAGGGTGTTGACGATTTCTATACTTCTGTATCTGGTATTGACAGTGCACTGTGGGAAGGTGAATTCATGCTTTCAGATGAAAAAGGCAGGTCGTGGGCAGTACCGGGTGTGGGTATTGCACAATATCTGGGGATAAGAGTCAATTTCATCACCCCTCTTAAAATTGTTATTCCCCGCAGAAATTCAGTGGGTCCTCTAAATCCTGACGATGCAATTATTAAAAGATTCATTTTCCCTTCCGGAATATTTCAGGTTGAACAGGATTACGATTCAAAATATGTTTATGTTCCTATTTCATTTGCCAGGGAACTCATAGATAAGGATTCTGCAATTACCTCAATTGAAATTAAATTCAATAACGGTATTGATGCAGGCGGGATACAGAAAGATGTTATTAAAATATTTTCTGACGGATTTCTTGTAAAAAACAGGTATGAACAACAGGAGATATTTTATAAAGTAATGCAGTCGGAAAGACTTGCAATTTTCTTTATTCTCACCCTGATATTGCTAATTGCATCATTCAATATTATCGGTTCCTTAACTATGCTGATTATCGAAAAAGAGAGAGATATTGCAATCCTGAAAAGTCTTGGAGCAGATCATAATCTTATCAGAAAGATATTCATATTTGAAGGCTGGCTGATTTCAATAATCGGAGCTTTTGCAGGTATTTTACTGGGATTTGTTGTCTGTTGGCTTCAACAAACATATGGAATCGTCAAGTTGCAGAGCGAAACACTGATGATGGACGCTTATCCGGTTGTAATGAAATTCAGGGATTTTGTGATTGTTCCGGCTACAGTACTGATAATAGGCTATTGGGCAGCATGGTATCCGGTCAGATACCTTACAAAGAAGTATCTTAAAAAAAATGAATAGAAATCATAAAAGTTACAGGTTTTGCAGAATTGCCATTTTTACGGTATTGCTTTTTTCGCTTATCTTAAGTTCCTGTACAGAAAATAATAAAAGCGGGAAACGAGTAAACCTGATCCCGGAAAAAGATTTGGTTTCAGTTCTTGCTGACATTTACATTGCTGACGGATTGCTGACCGTACCTGACATCCGGATAAAATACGGAGATACAGATTCGACAAGAAACTATATTGATGTAATTGAACAACATGGTTATACCAAAGAAGAAATGGACAAAACAATGAACCATTACTTCACAAAAAACCCTAAAAAACTAATTACTCTTTATGACAAGGCCCGGGTAAGGCTAAGCGACATGGAAGCTTTGGTTGATAAAAGTTTGCCGGCTAACGGAATAGTTGAAAATAACATATGGCTGGGGGATTCTCTTTATTTATTGCCAGATCCATCTGGTCAGGACACACTGTTGACAGGACAGATGCTGGAAGGTCCTTTTCAACATACCATTACATTCACACTAACCCTATTTCCTGATGATCCTTGCCTTAATCCCCGTTTTATGGCTTATTACTGCCATCCCGATAGTATTGGGAGCGGGAGGCGGGATTACTTTCCACAGTTTGAATATTTAAAAGATGGTGAGCCTCATATTTTCAAATTTTCAAAAAAACCAGTTAATGATTCTCTCTCTTACTTAATAGTCAGGTTTATAGAATATGATAATGACGTGGAAGTAAATCAGATCCACGCAAGGATTGAAAATATTACACTTACAACCACCCCTATATTCTAATGAAAAGTTTTTCGGCCCAGTATATATTTACAAATTCCGGAGCGCCATTAAAGAGAGGGATAATCTCAACTGACGATGATGGCAGAATACTGGGAGTAGAAGATACAGCCGGTGACCTGAACGAAAGACATTCAGTTGAGTTCTATAATGGAATTATTATCCCGGCTTTTGTAAACTGTCACTGCCACCTTGAATTATCACATATGAAAGGGATAATATCGCCTGGCACCGGCCTTGCTTCATTTATTATGGAAGTCAGGAATACACGTGGCACTATAGGGGTAGATATACAGAGCGCGATCCGATCCGCAGACAGTGAAATGTATGATGAGGGAATAGTCCTTTGTGCCGATATATGTAATACCACAGACACATTTAACATCAAAAAAGAAAGCAGGATAAAGTATATTAATCTGCTTGAGGTTTTTGGAATAGATCCATCGAAAGCAGGAAAACGACTAGCTGAAATAACAAAAACTGCTGAGTACTTCGATGAACAGAATTTGCCATGGTCAATTGTTCCTCACTCAACATACTCATTATCACTGTCTTTGATGAATATGGTGAAAGAAATCACTGAAAATAATGCTGTAACATCCATACATTTTATGGAGACCTCTTCAGAAAGGGAATTCATTGAAAGCCAATCCGGCGATCTGATGACAAGCTATCTGGCGTCAGGACTTGTAACTTCAGGAGTGGCGACTGTCAAAAGCCATGCGGAGGCCATTTTAAAGGAAATGACTCTTTCTGGTAATCTCATTCTTGTTCACAATACATTTGCTGACAGAGACACTGTAAGGGCAGTCAATAAAAGGGGGAAAACATTCTGGTGCCTGTGCCCCGGATCAAACATATATATTGAAACCAGTTTGCCCCCTATAAATGTGCTTCTCGAAGAAAACTGCACTCTCGTTTTCGGAACGGACAGCCTGGCTTCAAATTCGACACTCAGTATCCTGGATGAGATGAAAACGATTCAGAAACACTTTCCTGAAATACCTCTTACAGAATTAGTTCGCTGGGCGACTTTAAATGGTTCAGAAGCTCTGAATGAAGATTCATTTGGAGCCATTGAGCCCGGGAAAAAACCCGGATTATTGCTTCTTGAGGATATGGATCTGGAAAATATGAAGTTGCTGCCAGAGACACGGGTAAAACGGTTAATTTGAATTATAAATACTAATTTTGAACCCTGAGATTAAAGAATAATGTCTACATTTTTATTTGATAAAATAATTTTCGGACCTGTCCATAGCAGGAGGCTTGGGGTATCGCTGGGCATAAATCTTTTGCCGGAAACGAGGAAAGTATGCAACTTCAATTGCATTTATTGTGAGTGCGGCTGGACAAAAACAGATCCGATTGATATTAGTCAGTTTCCTTCCCGGAAGCAGGTATATGAAGCACTTGACAAGAAGCTCTCCGAAATGAAAGAGTCCAACCAGTATCCTGATGTAATTACCTATGCAGGAAACGGGGAGCCTACATTGCATCCTGACTTTCCGGGTATAATTGATGACAGTATATTGCTGAGAAACAAGTACTTCCCAGAGGCAAAAATCACAGTTCTTTCAAATTCTACTTCAATTTCAGATCCTGCAATTAAAGCAGCATTGCTTAAGGCAGACATGAATATCCTTAAACTTGATTCTGCCTTTGACCTTACAATAAAGCGCCACAATCAGCCTGCAGGAAATCTGAACGTCGATGAGCTAATAGAAAAACTCACAGGATTTAATGGAAAACTTATCATACAGACACTCTTTCTACGTGGCGTGCATGAAGGAAATGCGATTGATAATACTTCTCCGGAAGAGCTCAGGGCCTGGCTTAAGGCTCTTGAAAAAATAAAGCCTGAAGAAGTGATGATCTATACAATATCAAGAGACACTCCGAAAGGCGGAGAGCTTAGTAAAGTCCCGTTAAAGGAGCTGAATAAAATCGCTTCAATGGTCAGGAAACTTGGTATCAGAACCCGAGTTTCAGGCTGAATTTGAAAAAGCACAAGAACATACTTATATGTCCTCTTGAATGGGGATTGGGTCACGCAGGGCGGATGATACCCCTGGCAAGAAAGTTGCGTGACATGAATAACAATATATATATTGCAGGGGGCGACGAGCAATTATCACTTTTTCGCAGTGAATTAAAGGGCTTGTCATATGTTAAATTCCCAGGCTTTAGGCCTGGCTATTCCCGAATACTGCCACAGTATCTGGTACTCTTATTGCAAATACCTGTTCTGCTGTATCACATTGTATACGAGCATATAAGGTTAAATAAAATTATCAAGGATTACAATATTGATATTGTAATTTCAGATAATCGCTTTGGTTTATGGAACAAAAATATAAAGACGGTATATATTACTCATATGCCTTTGATTCCTTTCCCGCAACCATTTTCTTTTCTAGAATTTACCGGGGTATTTTTTCATCGACTGATCATAAAGCGTTTCAATTTATGCTTTATTCCTGATTTGCCCGGTGAAATAAATGTTTCAGGCAGGCTTTCACATGGTGTTAAACTTCTTGAAAATACACGTTTTATTGGAATACTGTCAAGATTTGCACATTCAGACTACCCGATTGTGAAATCATTAACAGCACCCCTGACAACGATAATTCTTTCAGGACCGGAACCACAGAGAAGTCTATTGAAAAATATCCTCAAAGGTATGCTCCGGATGAGTAATACTGCGATACTTGAAGGCAGGCCCGGAGCGAAAGCAGAAGTAACAGTTTCGGGAAATTTTACAACTTACAATCATCT
>JBBRVC010000074.1:0-19063 GCA_038247205.1 Bacteroidales bacterium | reverse complement strand
CTTCTTTTTGGCAAATTATATACAGGCTTTTGATAATCGTTTTATTATTTTCAATTATTTCTTACATTTGCATCGCAATGCCGGGGGTTTAGCTCAGTTGGCTAGAGCGTCTGGCTGGCAGCCAGAAGGTCAGGGGTTCGACTCCCCTAATCTCCACGGATCAGACCCGGAATAACATTCCGGGTTTTTTTATTGCCAATTGAGATGAATTGTTTTTTATATATTCTCTTATACGATTCAGGTCATTATTGGAACGTACAATATGAGGGATATGAAAAATTAAATTTATGGTCTTTTCAACAGCAGAACATCCACCAACTGTTATGTTTTCATACATGGTATTGTCTAATATTTTGACATATCAGGAATATCCAAAAATCCTATAATCCTATTAATTAAGATTTTATAATTACGGCACATACTTTGGTATATGATCTGAAATTTGAAATTTTAAAGATGAAACGAAACTCTTTTTTAGCAGCACTGATTTTAATTCTCGGTTTTGGCCAGATATATGCCCAGGAAAAAAAATGGACACTTGAAGATTGTATAAACTATGCAGTTACCAATAATATAAGTCTTCAGAGACAAAAACTTTTGTCAGAATCCGCTGAAGCTAATCTGCTTAAATCCAGGATGGATGTACTCCCTTCACTTAATTTGGGTTCTGATGCAAGGCTGGGATTCGGAAGATCAATTGACCCCGTTACCAACCTTATCACATTTGAACAGAACCTTAGTAACTCATATTCCTTAAGTTCGAATATTCAGATCTTTAACGGCTTTGCAACCCTGAATACTATTTCTGCAAATAAATTTATGCTTAAAGCAGGTGTCGAAGCGGAAAAAGTAGCAAGGAATACCCTTATAATTGATATTATGGGTCAATATTACCTTGTTTTATATAACAAAGGACTTGAAGATGCCTCAAGAATGCAGATGGATCTTTCAGAAAGACAACTACTTAGAATACTTAAAATGGTTGAGACCGGGAAAGAGGCACTGTCAAAACAATATGAGATCGAAAGCCAGGTTTCTGCCGATAGACTTTCTTATACCATCGCTCAAAACTCTTCAAGCCAGGCTCTGACCTCACTCAAACAAATGCTTCAGCTTGAACCCGGAACTGAATTCGACATTATGATGCCTGATCTGAATAATATGCTGTTAACAGACAACACGTTTAATCCTGATAGCATTTATGATATCGCATCAGAAACACTTCCGCGTTTAAAAGCTATCACTTATGAGCTGATGGCTTCAAAAAAACAGGTTGCTGCAGCAAGGGGATACATTGCTCCGAGACTATCAGCCGGAGGTGCTGTATTTACAGGCTATTACCGGGTTATTGCTGAAGGTGTTACCGGTCAGGATTCATATTCCACACAGCTAAAGAATAATAACAGCCAGGCTCTCTTTGCTTCACTCGATATTCCACTATTTAATAACTATACAACAGGCAGAAATATAAAACTTGCAAAAATAAGGAGGAATGATAACCAGCTCCGGCTCGAGCTTGAAAAAAATAATCTTTATACTGAAATAGAAAATGCCTGCCTTAATTATAACAGGGGGAAAGACGAATTTGCAGCAGCCCGGTCCAATCTTGATTATAATGTAAAGTCGTTTAATGCCGTTGAGAAAAAATTTGAATCGGGATTGGTTGACGTAACTGACTATTCAGCTGCCAAAACCACTTTGTTCAGAGCTGAAACGGAGGCATTGAGAACAAAACTGCAGTTGCTGATAAGGGAACTCACAATACAGTTCTATTCTACCGGAGAATATGAGAACCTGGTATATAATTGATTGACAACATCATGCTGAAAATGCGAAATCTAAAAACTATAAATAACCAATAAATAAAATTTGAAATGGACAAACCTATAGAAAAGAAAAAAGGACTTCAGTTAAAACATATCGGATATCTCGGACTTGCACTTGCACTGGTATCACTTATCTATATGGCTTTTTTTGCCGATCGCACCTCAACATATAAAGTTGAAAAAGACAAGCTTATAATTGAATCAGTTACAGAGGATCAGTTCAATGATTACATTACCGTTCCGGGAACCGTTGAGCCGATCAGCACTATTTTCCTTGATGCACAGGAAGGCGGACGGGTCGAAGAGAAACTCATTGAAGAAGGATCAATGGTTAAAAAAGGTGATATAATATTAAGATTATCAAACCCCGACCTTCATCTGAATATTCTTGACAGCGAAGCCCAGCTTGCAGAAAAGGAAAACTTCCTGAGGAACACCCAGATAGCAATGGAACAGGACAGGCTTCAGATAAAAAGAGAGCTTCTCAACCTGAAATACGATATTGAGAGAAAAGAACGTAACTACCAGCAGAACGTAATCCTGATGAAGGACAACCTCATATCCAGAGAAGATTTTATCCGCTCAAAGGAAGATGTTGATATGTCACGCCAGTCAAAAGAACTATTTATTGAACGTCAAAAGCAGGATTCGGTTTTCCGTTCAGTACAGGTTGATAATATGGTGAACAACCTCGCCAACATGCGCAAGAACCTTAATCTGGTAAGGGAGAGAGTAGAAAACCTTAACGTAAGAGCCACAGTTGATGGGCAGCTCGGCCTATTGGTACCTGAAATAGGCCAGTCAATAACACGGGGAGCCAACATGGGTCAGATAAATGTGCTTACCTCATATAAAGTTACAGCACAGATTGATGAACATTATATTGACAGGGTCAGAACATCGCTGACAGCTAAGCTCGACAGACAAAGCCACCTGTATGACCTGACGGTTAGAAGAGTGTACCCTGAAGTAAGGAATGGAACATTTAAAATTGATATGATTTTCAGGGACAGTATGCCTGATAATATCAGAACCGGACAAACATATTATATCAGCCTGCAGCTGGGACAACCCAAAGTATCAGTGCTTGTGCCTATTGGTGGTTTCTTCCAGGAAACTGGCGGACAATGGATATTCGTACTAGATCCGACCGAATCATTCGCATTCAAACGTAATATTTCAATTGGAAGGAAAAACCCGAAATACTATGAAGTGCTTGAAGGCCTTCAGCCTGGTGAAAAAGTAATCGTTTCCGGCTATGAAACCTTCGGTAAAAATGAAAAACTAATTCTTAAAAAACCCAATTAACTATTAATACTTAAAGTCATGATTAAAACAAATGATTTATCAAAGATCTTCAGGACAGAAGAAGTTGAAACAACAGCACTCAATAAAGTAACCCTTCATGTAAAAGAGGGGGAATATGTTGCAGTAATGGGACCTTCCGGATGCGGAAAATCCACTCTTCTGAACATCCTGGGATTGCTTGATAATCCTTCAGCAGGAAGCTACATATTCAATGGAACAGAAGTCGCCAATCTTAAGGAGCGCGACAGGACCATTTTCAGAAAAGGAAATATCGGTTTCGTTTTCCAGAGTTTCAACCTTATTGATGAACTAAATGTGTATGAAAACGTTGAATTGCCACTTATCTACCTTAAAATGAAGGCTGGTGAGAGAAAAAAGAGAGTTGAAGATGTGCTTGAAAGAATGAAAATCGCCCACCGTGCAAAACATTTCCCCCAGCAGCTTTCAGGCGGTCAGCAGCAGAGGGTAGCTATTGCACGTGCAGTGGTAGCAAATCCGAAGCTTATCCTGGCCGATGAGCCTACAGGTAACCTCGATTCCAAAAATGGTATTGAAGTAATCAATCTGCTTACCGAACTGAATAAAGAAGGAACAACAATTATAATGGTAACACACTCAGACAGAGATGCCAGCTATGCCCACAGGATAGTAAATCTGTTTGACGGCCAGGTAGTTAACGGTCAGTCTAACTGAAAAATGTATAGCCCAAAGTAAAGAGCGGCGAAACCCGCTCTTTGCTTTTTTGTGTTAATCTATTGTTAATGACCTACTCCCATATGTCTACAAAACAAATATCGGTATCCCACTTTTAGCTATTGCTTCATTGCTTACGATTGCAATAACCTTTATTACAATAAGCTACAAGGCATACCAGGCAGCAGTTCTGAATCCGGCCAATTCAATAAAAACCGAATAATTAATTGATATTATATTTCTTCATCTTATTATAAAGTGTCTGGCGGGTAATACCAAGCTTACCCGCTATGACACTCATATTGCTGTTATATCTTTTGAGGCTTTCACGTATCATCCTCGTTTCCATTTCATCAAGGGTCATCTCATTGTTAAGGAGACTCCTTGATGTATGATTGAAAACAAAATCCGTAGGCTTCAGAACATTTGAATCGCTCATAATAACTGCTTTCTCCATTGCATGCTGAAGTTCCCTGACATTTCCGGGCCAGTCATGATTTGCCAGCTTTTCAAGAGTATGAGTGCTTAACTTCAATGAATCCTTTCCATATCTCTCGCAATGCACTTTGAGAAAATAATTGGCCAGAATTGGAATATCATCCACCCTGTCGCGAAGTGGAGGAACCTCTACCATAATAGTATTTATTCTATAAAGTAGATCTTCCCTGAACCTGCCTTCATTTACCATTAAACCCAGGTCGCAGTTTGTTGCACAAACAAGCCTGATGTCGATAGGGATCTGTTTATTCGATCCGACCTTAATCACATACCTGTTTTGCAGTACACTTAGCAGCTTGGCTTGCGACTGGAGAGAAAGGTTCCCGATCTCGTCCAAAAACAAAGTTCCCTTATTTGACTGCTCAAATTTACCTTTACGATCATCTTTTGCATCGGTAAAAGCGCCTTTAACATGCCCGAAAAGCTCACTTTCAAAAAGTGATTCTGTGATTGATCCCATGTCAACGCTTACCATGAGCTCCCCTGCCCTCTTCGAGAGTTTATGAATTTCCCTGGCAACAAGTTCCTTGCCGGTGCCATTTTCACCTGTGATAAGGACATTCGCATCAGTACCGGCTACCTTTCTAACAATATTCATTACGTTGATCATGGTTGGAGAAGCACCCAGAACAAGCTTCTCTCCCCCCATATTTATCTCATTCTTTAAAAGCTGGTTGTCCTTTTTAAGACTGGAAGTTTCCAAACGTGAAAGTCTTAATTGCCAGGCAACATTTAGTGTTGTCAGTAGTTTGGCATCGTCCCATGGCTTCCTGATGAAATCAACTGCACCTTCCCTTATCGCCTTAACTGCGAGTTCAATGTCACCATTTGCCGTTATAATTACAACACTTATATTACTGTCGTACTTAAAAATCTCCTGCATCCAGAAAAGACCTTCATTCCCATTATGAACCTCAGACTTAAAGTTCATGTCGAGCATAACAATATCTACCTCATTTTTTCTGAGTATCTCATCAATCCTGTTTGGGCCGTTTATGCTGATGATCTTTTCAATTTCATTTTTCAATATCTGTTCCATTAAACTCTGAAGGTTTCTATTGGCATCCACTATCAAAAGTGTTCCTCGTATCATAGTATTGTTTTTAATCAAAGACGAAAATTAAAACAAAATGTTGCTTAAGTTCCCTCGCTTCGTTCGGGATGACAGGTTGTTTGAGATAATTGGGAAGAAAGAAGCGGCGAGCCGCAGTTGTGACTTTTGTTTTTAAATTAATTTTTACTGCGGCTCACCGCTTCTTTCCAGTCTCATGGATGTTACTTCAAGCATCTGAAAAGACAAAGCAGGAATCCTTTGCGTCCTTTGCGCTCAACCTTTGCGTTTTCGGAGTTTTTTATCTCAAATCATACTAAATACTGCAACATTTTAATTTCTGAAACGTCTTTACAGAGAAGATAAACAAAAAACCACTATAGCCATGACAGTTAAATTAAACGCAAATGAAGTAGTTCTCAAGGCCGGTGATACAAACCAGGTTATAGATAATAATACGATAGAAGGCAAATTGATTGTAACTAATCAGCGTATATACTTCAAAACATTAAATGAAGACACGGAAAAATTTAACCTCGAGATCCTTTTTGATAATATCCGTGAAGTAATCTATTACAGCAAAGGACTCTTCTCTGTGAAGGGTTTAAATGTCGTTACACATGACGGCAAAACACTTACTTTTCCTCTTAAGAAAAGAGATGAAATAGGCCAGCTGATAAATAGTATGTACTAGTCAGATAGCTCTTATAAAAGTATTGCAAGTATTTCATTTATAGCATGTTTAAATCATTGCCAATGATAAGTGTACAAGTTACACTTATCATTGTTTTGTCTGGGGTGAAGATGAACTCTTACTCGTATCTCAACGAAACATAGGGTCCAGGACTTTTACTCATATTTCAGAGACTGTGCCGGGTTCACCCTCGCTGCTTTGAGGATACGGAAGCTGATCGTCAGAACCGCTATGCCCAGTGCAATAAATAATCCTGCAACAAGGCTGAAGAATCCAAGGTCGATCCTGTAATAAAAGTTCTCAAGCCAATTTCCGGCCCAATAGTAAACAATAGGCCAGGCTATCAGTGCTGCGATAGATACAAGTATTATAACTTCTTTTGAAATGACAACATATATGCCGGTAATGGAAGAACCCATAGCCTTTCTCACCCCAATTTCCTTGGTCCGTTGTTCAACTGTAAATGATGTAAGCCCGAATAAACCCAGTGCGGCAATAAATATCGCCAGGATTGCAAATATCACAGCCATCTGTGCATTCTGTTTTTCCTGGATATACATCTGCTCGAAATCCTCATCTACAAAATAGTACTGCAAGGGGTTATTTGGTATAAACTCCTTCCATTTGTTTTCTATAGCATTTATAGTTGCTGTATAATTCTGAGCCGATAACCGAACCGTAATATATCCCCACATAAAACCATCATTCTGAAACTTCATTATGCATGGAGCTATTGGGTTCCTGAGTGATGCGAAATTGAAATTTTTTACAACTCCTATTATAGGCAGATAATTCATCTTACCGGAATCTGAGGGTTCAACAAATCTTACAGATTCAAGATCGGTAATTGCAAAATCTTTTTGTGCGCTTTCATTAATTATACAAGCCGCCTTATCTGTGGTGAATGATTCATTAAAATTTCTTCCCGAAACAAGGGTCATGCCATATGTATCAAAGTAATTGTAATCTACCCAGTTAGTAACCATAAGGAAGCTCTCATCTTTTCTTCCTTCAATCGTGTAACCGTTGTTGTTATTGGTCCTTCCCGGAACTGCTGTTGAACTGGAAAGATTAACTACTCCGGGAATCTCTCTCACCATATCTTTAAATGCCTTCATTTTTGTTCCCAGTGCGCCGGCCCTGTTTATTACAATCAGCTGCTCTTTGTTAAAGCCTACATCTTTGTTGAGCATGTAACTGATCTGCCTGTACATTATCATTGTACCTATTATAAGAAGTATTGATACGGCAAACTGGAATATTACCAACACCCTTCTCAGCCTTCCATTCTGTGTGCTGTTTTTCACACTTCCCTTCAGAACCTCGTATGGATTGAAAGAAGATAGGAATAATGCCGGGTAACTCCCTGCCAGAAAGCCGACAAAAACAGAGAATAATAGCAAAACAGGTATTGTATACCATTCGGAGAACAGACTTAGTGATAATTGTGCACCTAAAAGGTCATTAAAATAAGGAAGGGTTACCTTTATAAATACAACAGCCAGGATTAGAGAAATAAATGAGAGGATAAACGATTCGGAGAGGAATTGTGCCACCAGCATGCCACGGGTTGATCCTCCTACTTTTTTAATTCCGACTTCCTTAGCCCTTCTGGATGCCTGCGCGGTGGAAAGGTTCATAAAATTTATTGCTGCAATGAGAACAATAAGAATTGCTATGCTTCCGAATATCATTAAATACTTCGGATCAGTTGCTGCTTTAAATTCCTGTTGAATAGAAGTGTCAAGGTGAGCATCAGCCAGATTTTGAAGATAAAACCTGTACTTGTTGCCCTGAGCGGTGAAATCCTCAAGTGAGATTCCCATATATTGCTGAATTTCTGGCCCTACATATTTTAGAATCAAGGCTGGGATTTTTTCATCGACAGCAGTATGGGATGTATTTTGCTTTAACAGAAAGTATGTACTGAAGCTATTGCTCAGCCATGTGGGATTATTAGATCTTGGATTGGTCATAAATGATGTTATCATATTCGCCTCAAAATGCGAATTAGCAGGTACATCACTCATTACACCGGAAACAGTATACCTTATTGAATCTGTTCCCAGCTTTATCTGTTTATCGATTGGATTCTCCTGTCCGAATATTTTTTTTGCAGTTGATTCGGTAAGAACCGCTTTTCTGGGTGCATTCAGAAGATTCTTTATATCACCCTTTAAAACCGGGATTGAATAGAAATTAAAGAATGAAGAATCTGCCTCGATAATATGATCTTCAGTAAAAACCTTATCGTTATACTCTATAACAGTCGGGCCCCTTCCGGTCATTCTCAGGAAATCCTCTATCTCAGGAAATTCTTTTAACATAGTGGGCCCCATAACTGCAGGTGAGGATGTTACGGTCAATTCCTGGCCTCCTATCTTGCCATTCAGTATAGCCCTGAATATCCTGTCTTTCTTAACATTATATTTATCGTAGCTTGCCTCATTTATCACATATAAAGCAATGAGCAGACTGCAGGCAATTCCAATGGAAAGGCCAAGTATATTTATAATAATGTAGGCACGTTGTCTCTTGAAAGACCTGAGGCTGTACTTTAGCAGATTACTGAACATGAAAATCGTATTTTAGGATTAAAATTACTTTAACATTGTTAAAAAGACAGAAAAAAAACCTGAACGTTGCAAATGCAATTTACTTAATAATTTTTATTGATTCTGCAGGGTTAACTCTTGTAGCCTTATATGCATGGAAACTAACAGTTAACAAAGCAATAGTTATGGCGCCAATGGCTATGGTTACAAACACAATTATCATCCTTTTCTGCTGAGCGGCGCACAAATGAGGTTGGAATAAGAAATCCCGAAACCACTACAAAATTCAGTCTTTTCCCACTGCTTGATACATGATACCGTTCACCCGAATAAAACTGGTCTTCTTCAACCCTATAAGTATTCGAAGCATTAACATTGAATTTCTCATAGCTCAACTCATCCTGGATCCATAATAGTATCAGAAGTGATTCAGCAAGTCCGATCGCGAGGCCTGTTATGTTAATTAAAGTGAAGACCTTATGTCTTGCTACATTTCTCAGTGCAATAAGAAAAAAGTTTTTTATCATTGGAATTGTATTATTATCTATCCAAAGACGATTTTCGTTTTATTTTGTTGCATCACGACTTAAACGGAACTGACAAAATCAAAACCAATATCAGGATTAACAGCTGCGCCGAGCTCACCAGCAATCTGGACTCGGTTCTTCGCTCCCCTTGGGGTCGGGGTAAACGAAGAACCGACGAAACGCAGTGGTGGATGTCAATCATTTAACAATCATTTTTCTCAAATATCCTAACCAGTATTAAATTATCAACGCTTATTCTAATAATCAATTGATTTCAATAAACTATATTTGATTTTTAGCTATTGACTTTCACTACCATTTTGCAAATTATGAAAACAAATCGACGTAAATTTATTGGAACTGCCCTTGCAGGTGGGGTTGGTGCAACGCTTCCCCTTTCATGCAACAGGCCTGTATTGACACAGGATGCAGAGAAAAGCAACCCTGATTATGTCAGGCTTGATGACATTCTTAAGCAACCGGTGTTCAGAAGGGAATTTTTTCCTGATCCTGTGATAATCGATACCCTTGAGTTATTGAGGTTCAATAATAGTTTTCTTTGCAGAGTGAGATCAAAAGATGGAGCTGAAGGGATATCCGTTGGGCATAATGGTCAGCTAAGGTCTCAATATCCCATATTCACAAATCTTCTGCAACCCTTCTTCATAAATAAAGATGCCCGCGAGCTTGATCTTATAATTGAAAAAGTATATACCTACAAGCTAAATTTCAGGTTAAGCGGCATGGCTCTGGGAGTGCCGCTGGCTACCATTGAATTTGCCATTCTGGATATGATGGGTCGTATCGCAGGAAAATCCATCGGACAGCTTATTGGGGATATTCATAACCCGGATGTAGCTGTCTATCAGGCAACTGAGTATCGCGATAAACCGGTTGCTGAATCAATGGAACTTATAACAAGAGATGTTAATGAATATAATGCGAAAGCACTAAAAATTAAGGTCGGAGGACTTATGTTCGAAACCGATGATATGTATGCTGTAGGCCCTCCTGGAAGAACAGAGGAGATAATTCCACTGGTGAGGAAGACATTTGGCGATAGGATGATTCTATATGCCGATTCAAATGGTTTTTATTCAGTAGAAGAAGCTATCAGAGTAGGCAAACTTCTTGAGGAATACAAATTCGAAATGTTTGAAGAACCCGTTCCGTTTGACTGGTATGAGGAAACGAAACAGGTAGCTGATGCCCTTACTATGCCTGTTGCGGGAGGAGAACAGGAATACAGTCTGCATGGGTTTCGTTGGCTCATAGCAAATGACGGACTTCAGATTGTTCAACCCGATTTTTACTATTTCGGGGGAATGATCCGCTCAAGGAAGGTTGCTTTAATGGCAAACGCAATGGGTAAAAGATGTACCCCGCATATGACCGGAGGCGGATTGGGCTTTCTCTACATGATTCATTTTGTTTCCGCTTTGCCTAATGCACTGCAATATCATGAGTTTAAAGGGTTAAAAACTGAAATTGATTTTGAATGCAAAACTTCACCGCTGCTTGTGGAGAACGGTATGATAAAGGTGCCTACCGGACCCGGTTCCGGTGTGGATATAGACCCGAAATTTATTAGTAAACATCAGATAGTAAAAGGTTGACCATATTTTTATACGAAGCAAAATAAGACCAGGATATGAAGCGAAGAACCTTTATTAAGACAACAGGTATGGGAACTACATTTGCCCTGGTTGGATCATCTGCATTGTCGGGTTTTATTATCCTTGAAAATGATACCTGGTTCGATCGTCCTATGAGATGGTCACAGCTGACACTTGTCGAAAATGATCCGGGACGGTTTGACCCGGATTTCTGGCTCAGCTATTTCAGGAAAATACATTCCGATGCTGCCTGTTTGAGCGCCGGAGGCATAGTTGCTTATTATCCGACAGATGTTCCCCTCCACCACAGAAGTAACTGGCTTGGTAATTCAGATCCTTTCGGATACCTTGTGGAAGGTTGCCGTAAAATGGACATGTCTGTTATGGCCAGGACTGATCCGCATGCTGCCCGGCAGGATGTGTATGATGCTCATCCCGATTGGATTGCTGTAACGGCAGATGGTGAAAAGAGGCGTCATTGGGCCAATCCTGATCTTTGGGTTACCTGTGCCCTGGGACCATACAATTTTGAGTTTATGTCACAGGTGCATCAGGAGATTATGGACAGGTACGAACCTGACGGAATATTCTCAAACAGGTGGGCAGGATCAGGCATCTGTTATTGCGAACATTGCAAACGAAATTTTAAAGAGTTTTCCGGTATGGGGCTTCCTGAGAAAGTAAGTAGGTTTGACCCTGTCTGGCAGAAGTACGATGAATGGAGTACCTTAAGATTGAAAGAGTTATGGGTTCTATGGGACGGCATAATCAGGAAACGCAAGAGTACCTCAAGGTTTATCCCGAATGGATTTCCTGATAAAGTTATTACCGGAAGGCTTTCTGATATTGTATTCACCGACCACCAGGCGAGAAGCGGTGTGATACCACCATGGTCAAATGGCAAGGGGGCGAAGGAATTGAGGGCTTCGATAGGGATGAAGCCGCTGGGAGGAATTTTCAGTGTCGGGGTTGAAGAACAATACCGCTGGAAAGATTCAGTGCAGAGCGAGGCGGAGATCAGAGTATGGGTGGCAGAATGCACGGCAAACGGCATGCGTCCGTGGTTTACCAAATTCTCAGGTGTCCTCTATGATAAACGATGGCTGGAAACAGTAGCAAAAATATATGAAGTCCTGTATCGCAATGAACGCTACCTCCGGAATATTGCACCAATAGCCCGGGTTGGCATGGTCTTCTCTGAAAAAAATCCCGACTATGGAAGCAAACCATGGCAACAAAGAAGCGACGATCATTCATCCGGCATGTACCATGCACTTCTTGAAAACCGTATTCCTTTTGAAATGGTTAATTCCAGTCTGCTCGATGCAGAACACCTTTCACCCTTCAAGTTGCTGATACTTCCGAATATCGCCACACTTTCAGATTCGCAGTGCGATCAACTCAGGGAGTTTGCTAATAAGGGCGGAAGCTTTCTGGCTACCTACGAAACATCACTTTACGACGGAGAGGGAAAGCAAAGAAAAGATTTTGGCCTCAACGATATTCTTGGAGTTTCATACGACCAGAATGTCGAAGGACCGATGCAGAATAGTTATCTGCGATTAAGAGAAGATAAAGTAACAGGCAGGTTTCATCCCGTTCTGAAAGACCTTGAAGATGCTTACAGGATAATTAATACCATTTATAGAGTAAAAGTAACGCCGAAAGAGGATTTTCCCTTACCGGTTACACTTATCCCGACCTACCCCGACCTCCCTATGGAAGACGTCTATCCACGTGTTCCTGAGACAGATATCAGGGAGCTTTACCTTAAGGAGAACGGAAAAAGCCGGGTAGCATATTTCCCGGGTGATATTGACCGGACGTTCTGGCAGATAATGTCAACGGATCACGGGAAACTTCTGCGGAACACAATCCTGTGGGCGCTTAACGAGGAACCCCTTATTGAGGTGAAAGGCCCTGGTGTTATAGATGTGACATTATGGAAACAAGAAGAATCAATGACAGTTCATCTCGTAAACCTTACCAATCCGATGATGATGAAGGGACCTTTCCGGGAGCTTATACCAGTTGATACCCATGTAAACATCCGGATCCCGGATGGAAAGGAAATTAAGGGGGTGCACTTGCTGGTTCGGAACGAAATGCCACAATATGAGATCATTAACGGTGTAGTTTCACTTGCAGTTACTCAGATCCCCGATCATGAGATTGTTGCGTTGGATCTTCAGAACGCATAATTGTGTTTTTAAAATCAGGATAATTTCTGTAAATTTATAGGATACATTTAAATGCAACCATGATAAAATATTACAATATTGTTCTTTTCGCAATTATGGTAGTGATGAACTACCTGGCGAATGCACTTCCTCTGAATAACAAAACAACGGGAGAGCTATCGGACTCATATCCTAACCTGTTCGTTCCGGCTGGAATTACTTTTTCAATTTGGGGAATAATCTACCTGCTGATCCTCGGTTACTGTATCGTTCAGTTTAAAGAATCAAACCAGACTGCTGTTTCGGATATCGGATGGTTCTTCGGATTATCGTGTGCCCTGAATGCTCTCTGGATCGCATGCTGGCATTATGAGAAACTCCCTCTTTCACTGATAGTTATGGTAGGTTTGCTGATAACACTGATCCACATAAATACTGTTATCCGTGACATTCCCTTTGGGATCATAAAAGCATCCTTCGGGATATACCTTGGCTGGATATGCATTGCCACTATTGCCAATGTGACTGCATTGCTTGTGAATTACAACTGGAATGGCTTTGGTATTTCCGGGGAGGCCTGGACAATTATTATGATCGCTGCAGGAACAATTATTGCAACTTTAACTCTTTACAGGCTCTGGAATCCATTTATCGGTTTAGCAGTGATCTGGGCTTTTATAGGAATAATTATTAAGCGACAGGATGATTATCGTTCTATTGTAGTCGCTGCAATCATAGCTGTGATAATTGTTGCCATTGCCTCAATAATTGGTTTTACAGGAAAATTCCGATCGGCTTAATCTATAAACCGTACATTAACTATCATTATCTCAGATTTTCCTGTAGTCCTTACAGGGGGGCCCCAAAGACGGATCCCGCTAGTGTATCATTAAGTAATCCCCTGCTGATAAAGATACTCAGTATCCTGAAGAAAACGTATATGGTGGGGATAACATATGCGAGAGTGATCAGAGTATGAAACATAAGTACCAGACAATAATTAGCTAATTCTTTTATCTGTGAGGTACCAATACATCAGCCCCGACTGTTTGTTTTACACCTTCCTGATATGTTGTTATTTTAAATTCAAAGTTTTTCTCAAATTTTGAAGAGTCGAAAAAATAATCCCTGTCATACTGATAAAGCATCTCAGGCATCTCTTTCATTATCGGCACAAAAATACCAATTGCCTTTACCATCCACTGTGGCAATACAAAGATGTTCTTTGAAGTATTCATTTCAGAGGAAAATAATTCAATAAACTCTCTGCCGGTAGGCGCATTTTTATCAGTTGGAAGATGCCAAACCTGGTTATAGGCGCTACTCGTATTACCAAGCAATGCAGTTGCTTTTGCCGCATCAGGTGCATAAGTGAAAGTATGTATTTTATCCGCATTGACAAACCAATTCGGGCTTTTGCCATTTTTCAGGTTTTTATAAACCACCTCTGTCACAAAACTTTTATCTGTATTCGGCCCGTAGAAGTCAGCGCAACGTGCTATAAGTGCCGTAAGTTGTCCTACTTTTACAGCGTCGAGAAGCATTTGTGCAATATGCTTCCTCACTACCCCTTTCCTACTTGGCGGATTTATTGGTGAGTGCTCAGTCATGTGCGGAATTGAACCTATATCGTACATATAGACATTGTCGAAGAACACAAGCTTTGACTTATATTTGATGCAAGCCTCTATTGTGGCTTTCATTATTTTTGGCCACTTTTCTTCCCATATTTTCAGATGATAATCCAGACCCAGGGTAAGGTATACTACCTCAGATCCTGAGACAGCTCTGTCAACCATCTCCGGATCGGTCAGATCAGCAATGATAAGCTCATCTGATTCATTTACTTTTTTTGGGTTACGGCTAACCAACCGTATCTTTTCAGTGTACATCATCAGTTCTGCGGCTAATGCTGTACCTATCGTTCCGCCTGATCCAAGTATTGTTTGCATAGCTATATAACTGGATTTCTTCTGTTAAAATCAACAATTTACAACAATAATAGTTTTGTGCTAATGCCGGATTTAGCAAATATCATAAGTTCCAGAAAATTCTGTTCACTTCTTACATCACTGTAAAGCAGTTATCTGTTTCGACCCCGGTGATTGTAATTACTTTTTGATGGCGAATTTTGTTTTTGCCTGTTATGTCCACCCTGCTGTTGTTTTGGAGCTTTCACCGGGTCATTGTCAATTAGTGGAAACGGATGATCATCAATAACCGTGATCTTTTTAGTTATCAGCTTTTCAATGTCGCGCAGATATGCTTTTTCCTCTGCATCGCAGAAAGAAATAGCAGTTCCGTTTGCCCCTGCCCTGCCTGTCCTTCCGATCCGGTGAACGTATGTTTCTGATATATTGGGAATTTCAAAATTAATGACATACTCGAGATCATCAACATCAATACCTCTGGCAGCAATATCGGTTGCAACCAGAACTCGTGTAGTCTGAGCCTTGAAGTTTGTAAGGGCACGCTGGCGTGTTGATTGTGCCTTATTTCCATGTATTGATTCGGCAACGATATTTTTCTTCTGAAGCACCTTTACAACTTTATCGGCCCCAAATTTTGTACGGGTAAACACAAGCGCTGTTTTGATCTTTTCATTTTTTAATATCTCAAGTAAAAGAGCATTTTTGTTTCCTTTATCTGTAAAGTAAACCACCTGGTTAACTATGTCGACTGTTGAAGCTGACGGTGTAACTTCCACTTTAACAGGCTTATACACTATTGAGCCGGCAAGCTTGACAATTTCGGGAGGCATGGTGGCTGAGAAAAACAGTGATTGCCTTTTTTGAGGAAGTGCTGCAATAATCTTTTTCACATCATGAATAAATCCCATATCCAGCATCCGGTCTGCCTCATCGAGGACAAATATTTTTACCTCTTTTAATGAGATAACGCCCTGGTTCATAAGATCGAGTAATCTCCCCGGGGTGGCGACAAGAATATCGACCCCGTTTCGAATAGCGTTTACCTGCGGATTTTGGTTAACGCCACCAAAAACAACAGTGCATGTTAATCCGGTATGTCTTCCATATGCATTAAAACTCTCTTCAATTTGTATTGCAAGTTCCCTGGTGGGTGTAACAACAAGACTTCGTATTTTCTTTTTCCTGTCGAATGATTTATCGTTATATAGTAATTGAAGGATTGGCACCGCGAAAGCAGCGGTTTTTCCTGTGCCCGTCTGTGCGCATCCTATGAGATCGATTCCTTTTAATACAATTGGTACTGCCTGTTCCTGGATTGGTGTTGGTGTTGTGTAGCCTTCTTCTTTTAATGATTTTAGAATTGGTTCAATAATGTTTAATGATTCAAAATGCATAAATAATTTAGTATAAGTTTAATGAATAAAGACTGCCTGATTCAGGCGGGATTACTCGTAATAAAATACAAAGATATAAATAATTGACCAATATTCAGTCATGAGGTTGTATATGCCTGATTAACTGATGATTGTCTTGCTGGGAATTAATCTTCGCCCTTCTACTGGCTCTCTGGCTTTACTTACCATGCTTTTTTTCCTGCACACTCCTCGCTTTCTTTACTATAAAAGCCCGCGGAAAAAATCCAACAGCGGTTGCCATAATTCTGTTCTTTAATCCGGGGATTGCGATTGCTTTTCCGTTCATCATTGCTTTGTAGCCAAATTCCGCAACAGACTTTGAAGATGGGAGTATCCTTTCCTTTACAAGGTTTGGGTCGCCCATGGTTACAGCATGAAAATTGCTTTCGGTGGATCCCGGACATAAAGCTGTAACAGTAATTCCATGTTCATTTACTTCATTATTAACAGCTTCGGAAAAACTCAGGACATAAGCCTTGGTGGCAAAGTATACTGACATTGTGGGTCCTGGCTGAAAAGCAGCTGTTGAAGCAACATTCAGAATTTTACCCTGTTTGCGACTTATCATTCCCGGTAAAAACAATCGAGTGAAATGTGTCAGGGCTGTGACATTGAGATTTATCATTTTCTCCAGTTTACTCCAGTCACTATCTGCAAACATCCTAAAATCACCAAATCCGGCGTTGTTAATTAGGTAATCAACCGAAATATTTTGTTGTTGCAACTCTTGAAATACCTCAGCAGCAGCATCAGGGATTGAAAGATCTTTTTCTATAGGATAGGCATAGATCTTGTATTCCTTTTCGAGAATTTCTTTCAGTTCATCCAGCTTTTTTTTATTACGTGCAACTAAAACAACATTATCACCTTTTGACGAGTGAATATGTGCAAATTCCAAACCTATACCACCTGAAGCTCCTGTTATTAATGCCGTCTTAATCATTATGAATAATTGTATTACACTTTATATTATGCTTCGAAACTCGAAACGATAAACACGAAACGCGAAACACGATAACGCGAAACGCGAAACATGAAACACGAAACGATAAACGCGAAACACGAAACACCAAACCTCTTACCAACCCAGTTTAGTAATTATTACCCATGTAACTACCGACACCAAACCTCCCAGGGTCGTTCCCCAGATAAGATCTATAACGGTTATAATGACCGGCCAGCCTTTTAATGTGGCCAGATTTGTAAGGTCATAGGTTGCATAAGTTATCAGTCCAAAAAACATTCCGGCAAATAGCGCATATTTCCAGCTATGTTTTTGCAGTGCAGGATGTATGACAAAGAATACAACACCGGCCAGATACAAAAGATAAAAAAGTATTGCTACTCCCCAGTTTGGTGTTGGGCGCATTATATAGCCCAGGTATTTTTTGTATAAATTGTTGGCAATGAAGCCCAGCCACACCAAATCAATGGCTATGAATGACACAAATGCCACTCCATAAATTTTAAGATATTCTGCCATGATAGTTCTTCAACGTATTGATTCAGAAATTGTACTAAGTTAATTTTTTTGCAGGTAAGATCTGGATCTTACCTGCATGAAAGTGAAATTAACTAAAAATTCTGTCATGAGAACGTTTTTCATCCCACTCCGGTGTTGGTGCGAAGAAGCTATTATCTCTCTGATGCAGGTGCTTTTTCACTTCTTCTTCATTCAACTCAATCCCCAATCCGGGTGCAGAAAGAGGCACAGTGGCATAGCCTTTGGTAATTAATTGTCTGCCATCGGTCGTTTTAACCAGACCTTCCCACCATGGAAGATCGACGCTATGATGTTCAAGTGACAGGAAATTTTGTGTTGCTGCAGCACAATGTACGCTCGCCATGAATGAAACAGGCGTGCCAGCCTGATGCATTGCCATAGCTATCCCTTTTTCCTGGGCATAATCACCGATCCTCTTTGTCTCTAATAAGCCTCCGGAGCTTGCAAGGTCAGGATGAACAATATCAACAGCATGAATATCAATCAGAGGTTTAAAATCTTTGAGCAGATAAATATCTTCACCTGTGGTCAGAGGAGTCTCCAATGCATCAGACATTGTTTTCCACTGGTTTGTTAATTCCCACGATACAATATCTTCCAGCCATGCTAACCTGTATTTTTCAACAGCATTGCCCAACCGGATTCCGTTGTTCAGATCAAAATGACCATAATGATCAGTGGACAGTGGAATTTCATAACCAATCATATTCCGTACTTCCTCCACTATCCTTGCCAGTTCATCCAGCCCTTTATCTGTTATCTGAATCTGTGTAAACGGATGCATTGCATTACCATACGACATATAATTACTTTGATCGCCCCATTGGTTTAGGTCTCCGTTAGCACTTTCCCAGAATCCGGAATTGACTACAGTATCAGGCATGCCTTTTAATTCTGATATTGACACATCCATTTTCAACCATGTATACCCCTGATCTTCTGTACGATACTTAATAAGTTTTAACTGTTCTTCAGGCGATTTGGCTTGTGGTGTATCAGCGTATAATCTAATTTTATCGAGGTAGCGCCCACCTAATAACTGCCATGCAGGCACCCCATATGCTTTACCGCACAGATCCCACAAAGCCATTTCTACAGCACAAACTCCCCCGGCCTGACGGGCAGGGCCTCCAAACTGCTTAATAGTTCTGAAAATCATTTCCACATTGCATGGGTTTTGTCCCAGGATCCTGCTCTTAAGAAATAATGCATAACGCACATCTGCCCCATCCCTGACTTCACCCAGTCCATAAATACCCTGGTTG
>JBBRVC010000073.1:0-19191 GCA_038247205.1 Bacteroidales bacterium | reverse complement strand
CTTCCTGATATCGATTTGCTTTTTCCCATTGAACCTTTCTTCAACAGGATAATACATTTCCTCAAGAGTTGCTGCAGTTGTTTCCTCTTCAGCATCTATCTTTTCCTCCCAATTGATTACATTAGGCTCAATTACATTTCCTTCATCATCAACCATAAAATATTCCCTGCCTTCAATACCAGCCTCACCTAGCTTGGTACGGAGAATAGAGTCACGTACATAATATACGAATTGACGATACTTATTATTTGTTATTTCTGTCTGATCCATCCAGAAAGCATCAACTGTAACAGTTTTAGCCAAGCTGTTCATTGCAAAGGCTGCATCCTGATCGCTGGGACCCATAGTAAAACTTCCGGCAGGGATAAAAGCCATTTCAAAGGGTTCAGGCTCAAAAAACTTCTTTCTGCCTAGAACACCTGTCAACTCTCCACTATTTGAGGATCCGCAACCAGTAAGCAAGATTGTCAATATCAGTGCAGATAGGGTTACCTTTTTCATACTTCTTAAGAATTTATATTGCAAGTAAGTTAATTTTTTTAATAATTCACAAAAATCTTATACTTTTATATTTCATGGGGCTTTTACCCAAGCTTAGTTCAAAGCAATAATTAACCATAAATTCATGCGACCCACTCGTATTTTTCCTTATATCTGATATAGGAAAATCGTAGGCGTAACCAATTTTCAGCCCGTTGTATAGTTCAAATCCTATTATTCCAATCAACGCATCACTTGTTCTGTAGGAAAAACCACCCCATATTTTTTTGTTGTATCGTATTAAAGAGGTCATAGCCAACTGGATAGCCCTGGCATCGCTGAAGACAAAAACTGAAGGTAATAATTCAAGTGAAGGATCAGGTAACTGAACCAGGTATCCTGCAGTTAAATAATAGTGCCTGCTTATGTAAGGAGTTCCCTTTGAGAATTTTATCTTCGGTTGATTAACATGTGTCACAGATAAGGCGGCGTAGTATTTGTCAGTTGTATAATAAAGACCCAATCCTGCATCGAAGGCAACATAGCTTTCTTTGTTCTCAGGTATGAGAGGATCCCCGATGGCAGGTGTGAAGGCATCTCCTACCGGAATTTTCCATTCAGGTGAAATAGATTTATTAAGCATTCCAAGATTGATTCCGATTCCAAGTTTCCCCTGACCGATACTGGCAATATATGAATAGGATAATGAAAGATTTATGTCCTTGTCAAAACCAATATTGTCACTTTCAATAATTAATCCTACACCGCTGTTTATCTTAAATGGCGAAACAGGAGCACTTATATTAAAGAAAGTAGTTGAAGGAGCACCATTAAAACCAACCCATTGCTGTCTGTTCAGTGCTGTGGCACAGATCATACCTGAAGTCCCTGCAATACCAGGATTGTAGGTAAGCGTATTAAACATATAATGGCTCGACATCGGGTCCTGCTGAGGGAGAACCTGATTAATGATGCAAAATAAAAAGAGTAATGCAATCGTAAGCCTTTTCACTTTTTTTATCTATAGTATGAGTGTCAAAAGATGAACCTGTAAAATAAGTAAAATAAATAAATGTAGACAAATATACTTTTAAACGTTAACAAATCTACTTTTGTTTCATTTGGGACCCTGAAAATCATATTTTGATGAGCAGGAACCTTATGTATGCGGGATTTTGACCTGAGATTTGATGAATAGATTTTAATCAGTTTTTAAGCGTTCCATCGCTTTAACCCATCGATCGGGAACTTCATTGCGATTAGCCTTCATGTAATCTTCATGAGAACAGGCAATATAGCAGGTTTCATCAATTTCTGTGGCTAACTCCATCCACCATCTGTCGGTGAGATTGCTTTTTATAAAAAGAAGATCATCAGGCAGGTCGGTAACTCTTACATGATATTTAGTAAATCGTCCGGCATCACCTGCTCCCAGAACCGGTGTTTCGTATTGTTTTTGCGAAAATCCCTCAAGGAAAAACCATAATATTTGGGCCGCGAGCCCTGATGTCTGATCCCTGTTGTCGAATTCCGGATTAACATCAAAAAGTCCGAATACCCTTAATTTGTCAGAAATTCCTGCATACCTTGCAAGAAGGCAAATTTCTTCTCCGTAAAATCCATTTGGCGAGGGCATTACAGTTCCTGGTGCATCTGATTGTCTGACAGCAGAAATGTCAAAGAGAACGAGTTCCGAATCTCTGAAAAGGGGCTCTGTAAGATAAATAGCCTGTCTCACATCTCCTATCCTTACAAGTTCGGATCCTCGCTTCAGAAAGCGGTTTATTACCTGCTGATCATTAAGGTATGTCTGATACCCTACATTAATATAGTGTTCAAAAGTGCTTTTACTATTGTGTATTATATTATTCAGATAGTTGAACGAGTCAGGCTCCTTTCTCTCTTTGCTGAAATCTATCCTTGGGTCTACAGCAAGCATCGAGTATCTTATCTTCAAAGCAGAGAACGATTTATCAATAGCCGTTATCAGAGAACTGCTCCCACCAATAATAACCGGGAATACATTATTTTGCAACAATACAGAAACCACATCTGCAAGACCTGCAATGGTATCACTGAAGGTAGCCCCCTGTTTCATATTCCCAAGGTCGATGATTTTCGACTTACCCGGAATTTTTGCAAGGTTGTATAGCTGGATTCTGACAGCATCCGGACCCTTCAGCGAACCTGTATTCATTGAATTACGACCCTCCGGAACTCCAAAAACTGCAATTTTGTATTTGCTTAAATCCTTTATCGGTATATTTTCTGTGTGTATGGAAATGTTGTGTGCAAAGCCTGCCTGTCCTTCAAGAAGTTTAAATTCAGGTCTTTCAATACTTACCGGGTTGAAATAATCATTAAGATCTACCATTGCTAAATATTATGAACCTTTTTTAGTTTTATCCTGATTCGCTATAATATTGATGCACTCTTCTCTGGTAAGTTTTTGAGGGTCGGTTCCCTTGGGTAAACGGTAGTTCTTCTTGTCTTTAACAAGATATGCTCCGTATCTTCCGTTTAATACTCTGATGTCGTCAAAGTCTTTGATTACTTTATTCTTATCAGTTTCATTCTTCTCGAGTATTAATTCAATGCCTCTTTCAAGGGTAATTGTATAAGGGTCATCCACACCTTTCTTTAAAGAGTAGAATTTGCTTTTGTGTCTTATATAAGGACCGAATCTGCCAACACCAACTGTTAGTTCCTCTCCTTCATATTCACCGATCTGGCGAGGCAGCCTGAAAAGATTCAGGGCCTCTTCAAGGGAGATTGTTTCAAGGAGTTGGTTTTTTGTAAGACCGGCAAATCTTGGTTTTTCTTCTTCTTTCGTCTCTCCTATCTGGGCAACAGGGCCATACCTTCCCATCCTCACAGTTACAGGTTCCCCGGTTTGTGGATGATTGCCAAGGAGTCTTTCACCCGACTTTCTGTCTTTTTTCTCAAGAGTGCTCTCTACAGTTTTATGAAATGGGGTATAGAACTCCTTGAGCATCCCGGTCCATTTAAGATTACCTTCTGCAATTTCGTCGAACTGTTCTTCAACTTCCGCAGTAAAATGAAAATCTACAATTGCAGAAAAATTTTCAACCAGAAAGTCATTTACAATCATTCCGATATCCTGCGGAAATAATTTTGACTTCTCTTTACCTGTGATTTCAGTTTTTGATGTTGATGATAGTTTACCCTTCTGAAGGGTTATCATTTTTATTTCTCTTTGTTCACCTGGCCTGTCTTCTCTGGACACATACCCTCTGTTCTGGATTGTTGAAATGGTAGGTGCATATGTTGAGGGCCTCCCGATTCCAAGCTCCTCAAGCTTCTTGACAAGACTTGCTTCAGTGTAACGAGGGGGAGGGAGTGTATATTTTTGTGTTGCTGTTATTGTCTCATAAAACATAAGGCTTCCTGTTTTTACAGAAGGAAGGATATACCTCTCCTCATCTGTACTTTCCTGATCTGTCGACTCGATGTATAGTTTCAAAAAGCCGTCAAACTTAATAACTTCTCCGTTGGCAACGAATATTACAGGAGAATTATTCATTTCGATTGTAATAGTTGTTTTTTCAATTTCGGCATCAGCCATCTGTGAAGCGACTGTTCTTTTCCAGATAAGCTCATAGAGCTTCTTTTCATTTACATTGCCCGATGTTGTTGAGTTTTCAATATACGCGGGACGTATTGCCTCGTGAGCTTCCTGTGCGCCTTTAGACTTGGTTTTGAATTGCCGGGTTTTTGAATATTTTTCACCAAACTCAGAGATGATGTGACTCCTCGATTTTTCAAGTGCAAGCTTTGAAAGGTTCGTTGAGTCGGTACGCATGTATGTGATCTTTCCGCCTTCATAAAGCTTCTGAGCAACAGCCATTGTCTGGGCTACTGAAAAACCAAGCTTTCTGTATGCCTCCTGCTGAAGCGTAGAGGTTGTAAAAGGAGGAGCAGGAGATCTTGTACCCGGTTTGACTGTAGTACCGGCTACTTTATATTCCGATGCCTTGCATAATTCAAGAAACCGGGAGGCTTCTTCCTCATTCTGAAAACGTTTTGATGCCTCTGCCCTTATATTGTTATTTACTTCCTCGGAGCCCTCATCTATTTTGAAAGCAGCAGTTACGCGGAATGCTGATTCAGAATTAAATGCAATGATCTCTCTTTCTCTTTCAACAATTAACCGTACAGCCACCGACTGTACCCGCCCGGCCGAAAGGGATGGCTGGACTTTCTTCCAGAGCACCGGGGATATCTCAAAACCAACAAGCCTGTCGAGAATTCTTCTTGCCTGTTGTGCATTTACAAGATTCATATCAACCTGACGCGGGTTTTTTATTGCATTTGAAATCGCTTCTTTAGTAATTTCATGAAATACAATTCTTTTAGTAGATGCCAGATCGAGCTTTAATACATTAACCAGATGCCATGCAATTGCCTCTCCTTCGCGGTCCTCGTCAGATGCGATCCATACCGTTTTCGCTCCCGAAGCAGCTTTTCGCAATTCACTAACTACCTTGGCTTTATCTTTAGGAACCTCATAATCAGGAGCAAAATCCTTATCAATATTAATTCCAAGATTCTTTTTCGCCAGATCCCTTATGTGACCGAAGCTGGAAACAACATTGAAGTCCTTCCCCAGAAATTTCTCAATAGTTTTAGCTTTTGCCGGTGATTCAACAATTACAAGATTTTCGATCATAGCAGCAGAATTACTTTCATTTAAAAATCACGCAAAGTAAATCAATTAGGTACCAAACTTCAAAATAAACCGTTAAGATTCTTTATAATTTACTAATTTTGAGCAAAGATTGAATAGTAATGAAAGGCGATAAAGCGAACAAAAAGTACCTGTTTTGGTTCTGGGCAATATTCATTTTCCCGGTATTAGTGATCATCACATTGTTTATCTTGATTTCCAAAGAGAAACTCGGCCGGATGCCTTCTTTCAGCGAACTCGAAAATCCCCAGTTAAACCTTGCTGCTGAGGTATATGGCGAAGACGGGGTGCTACTTGGTAAAATAAGTCTTGAGAACAGGACATGGACCGAATACAACGATCTTTCACCTTACCTTATCGATGCACTAATCTCAACCGAGGATATAAGATATTACCGGCATTCAGGTATTGATGTAAGAGGAATTGGAAGGGCTATATTCCTTACTATTATTCTTGGACAAAACACAGGTGGAGGAAGTACAATTACACAACAATTAGCCAAACAGCTATATCCCAGAGACACCGCCACGACTTCAGATCTTGTCAAAAGGATAAGATTGGGTGTAACAAAGTTTAAGGAATGGCAGACTGCAATTAAGCTCGAAAAAAGCTACACTAAGGAAGAGATAATAACAATGTATCTCAATATTTTTGATTTCAATTATAACGCCAGGGGTATACGCTCGGCAGCAAAAGTATATTTCAATACCACACCGGATTCTCTTAATCTGCAGCAATCTGCCGTTCTTATCGGGATGTTGAAAGCTTCAACACGGTATAATCCGGTCAGAAATCCTGAATTAATGCTTCAACGACGTAATGTTGTTATCTCCCAGATGTCAAAATACGGCTATCTCAACCCCTCGGTAGCTGATTCTGTGCGAGCGCTTCCGATCGAAGTCGATTTCAGTGTAGAAGACCATAATACCGGACTCGCTACGTATCTGCGTGAATACTTGAGAAATCTAATGAGGAGACCTGAGCCGGACAGGAAAAAATATGTTCAGGAAGCTTCCTATCAGGAGGCATTATGGGAATGGGAAAACAATCCGCTTTATGGCTGGAGCGCCAAGAATAAAAAGCCGGATGGTTCAAACTATGATGTGCATAAGGACGGTCTGAAAATTTATACTACTATAAATTCGAAAATGCAGCAATACGCAGAAGAGGCTCTTACGGAGCATCTTTCCAGGGATGTTCAGCCCGATTTCTATAAAAGAGCGAAAACCTTCAGAAATCCCCCTTACTCAAATGATCTTGCGAAAAAGGAGGTTGAGGAACTTCTGATGAGGTCAGTCACTCAGAGTAATCGTTATATCATGATGAGATCAAGACGTGTTACTGAGGATTCAATAATGATCGCCTTTAATACTCCTGTAAAAATGAGGGTATTTTCATGGAAGGGAGAGAGAGATACCATTATGACGCCATATGATTCAATAAAGTATTATAAGTATTTCATCCGGTCATCGTTTCTTGTTGAAGATCCGCATAATGGTCATGTTAAAGCATATGTCGGCGGTCCCGATTTCAGATATTTCAAATGGGATGGAATAACACAGCAGCGAAAGCAGGTTGGAAGTACAATAAAGCCATTTCTCTATACAATCGCTATGCAGAATGGCTATTCACCATGCTACGAGGTTGAAAACATTCCCCGCTCATTCGATGTAGGCGATTCTGTACCATGGCAGCCAAGAAGCTCAGGCCCAAGAGAATATCATGGTAAGATGGTAACTTTGAGCTGGGGACTTGCACAATCTGAAAATTATATTTCAGCATGGTTAATGGAGCAGTTTAGGCCCGGAGCTGTAGTCGACCTGATGCACAAAATGGGAATAAGAAGCTTCATAGATCCTGTTCCGTCAATCTTCCTGGGTACTTCGGATATTAAGCTTGAAGAGATGGTAGGAGCATATGGAACATTTGCAAACAAGGGGGTATACACCCGTCCGATGTATGTCACACGTATCGAAGATAAAAATGGTAACGTAATCTCGAGGTTTACCCCAAAAATTGAGGAAGTATTAAGCGAACAGACTGCATACCTGATGATTAACCTGCTTCAGAATGTAGTTCTTACCGGATCGGGGAGAAGGATGAGAAACAATTACTATAAGCTTTGGAACCAGATAGGAGGTAAAACCGGAACCACCCAGAATCATTCCAACGGTTGGTTTATGTGCGTTACTCCTAATCTTGTTGGAGGTGTTTGGAGCGGCTGGGAAGACCAGGGAATACATTTTGAAACCCTGGCCGAAGGACAGGGAGCCGATATGGCGCTTCCAGTTATGGCAATCTTCCTTAAGAAGGTCTATGCCGATCCACAATTCGGTATTATGGAAGCAGAAGAGTTTGAACGTCCAGCAGGCTTTGATGTTGAACTGGACTGCAATAAGGTTAAACGAGAGTCATTCGGCAGAGACAGCTATATAAGAGGACGTTATTAAACAATCCGTATTAGTCAAAATATAAGTGGATTAACCTATGCAAATAACGCCCTTACCAGATTCTCTATTTTCCCTACCTGCACAATTTCTATATCAGTGCCGTTTACAGTAAGGTCTTTATGAAACTTTGATATATATATCTTTTTAAAACCCATCTTTGAGGCTTCCCTAATGCGCTGTTCAATACGGGAAACCGGTCTGATCTCACCTGAGAGACCTGTCTCACCGGTGAAACATACTTCCCTTCCAATTGGTGTATCGAGGTTGGAAGAGAGAATGGCGCTTATTATTGAAAGATCGATCGCCGGATCATTTACCTTTATGCCTCCGGTAATATTAAGGAATACATCTTTTATTCCAAGTTTGAAGCCTGCCCTTTTTTCAAGAACTGCCAGAAGCATATTAAGCCTACGGATGTCGAATCCTGTTGAACTTCTCTGGGGGGTTCCATAAACAGCACTGCTGACTAATGCCTGTGTCTCAATCAGAAAGGGGCGTAACCCATCAACAGTAGCGCCAATAGATATTCCGCTCAGCGATTCATCATGCTGATTTATAAATAATTCTGAAGGATTGGAGACTTCTTTAAGACCTGTTCCAAGCATTTGGAAAATTCCAATTTCGGAGGTCGATCCGAACCGGTTCTTTACCGAGCGGAGTATTCTGTAAACATAATTATTATCCCCTTCAAAATACAGCACAACATCGACAATATGCTCAAGTACCTTGGGGCCTGCCAGAGTTCCATCCTTTGTAATATGTCCTATAAGTACTATCGGAACTCCAGTTATTTTGGAATATTTCAGAAGCTGTGCCGCACATTCCCTGACTTGTGAAACCGATCCTGCCGACGACTCAATGATATTCGTCCTTATAGTCTGTATTGAATCAATGATTATCAGCCCGGGTTTAATATTTTCAGCCTGTACAAGGATTCTTTCCAGTTCAGTCTCACTGTAGATGTAACAGGAGGGATTTGAGTTTTTCAGCCTTTTTGCTCTCAGACTGATCTGTTCTTCACTCTCCTCGCCTGAGACGTAAAGTATAATTGATTGCTTAAGAGCAAGCGCAAGTTGCAGCGCAAGTGTAGATTTTCCTACGCCGGGCTCTCCTCCCAGAAGAATAAGCGACCCTCTTACCATCCCTCCTCCAAGAATGCGGTCGAGTTCTGCTATTCCGGTCTTCCGCCGGTCATGTTCGTCAGCCTTTACATTATCCAGAAGTTCCGGCTTGCTTTTTTCCCTTTCGTTAATAAAAGTGGTTTCTCTTGCTGAAGCTGGTGCAATAATTTCCTCATGATAGGTATTCCATTCCGAACAGGATGGACACCGGCCGATCCATTTGGCTGATTCAACACCGCAATTCTGGCAAACGAATACAGTTTTATTCTTCCCCATCTCTTAATTTCCTTTTAACATGAAAAATCAAAAAGAATGAGATAGCACCTACAATGGTAATGAATATGAGCTGTGATTCGTGTGTAAGTATGGCATAAACAAGGCCATCTTCAATTTTTACTCCTTCAACATAGGCCAACCCGCGGGAAATTATGTAGTGAAATGCCCCCAGCCCACTCTGTACCGGAGCAGACATTGCGAGCCCACCAATTACCAAAAGAAAGATGCTGTCGCTAAGGTTAAGGTGAGAAGTGCTGTCAATTGCGAAAACAACCACCCAGGTCATAAGTGTATAGTTAACCCAGATAAAAATAGTATGAAAAATAAACTCCCATTTCCTTTCCATATGGATAATGGTTTTAAGGCCATTTACTATACCTCTGGCAATGTCGTAAAATTTTGAAAAAAACCGGATTTTCCTCAGATTCCGTTTAAAGCGGATAAGGAGATATAAAATAATTATTGTTGTACCTATAAAAAACCCCCATATAGCCCAGAGGAACCACGAAAATGCATTTACTTTCTCCTGGATCGGAATAACTATACTCTCCTTAAAAAAGTCGGTAATAAGGTCACCGCTTGTTATCAGCATGATTATCATGATGATAAGCAGGGAGATGAAATCGATGGTGCGTTCAACAACAACCGTGCCTATAAGCTGATCAACGGGAATTTTTTCTTTTTTGCCCAGAGCCACGCATCTTGTAATTTCCCCGACTCTCGGAAGTGCAATATTGGCCAGGTAACCGGTCATCAATGCATAAAAGGTGTTCAGGACTGAAGGAGAATAACCCAGCGGATGTATGAGAAGCACCCATCGCCTTGCCCTGCTTACATAGGCAAAAATCCCGAAAAGGATTGAAAGTAAAATCCACCAGTAATTTGCTTCTTTAAGCCCGCTTGCCAGGCTTTTGAAATCCACATTCCGGAATGCAAACCAGAGCAGCAATATGCCAACAGCCAGGAAACCAAGAAATTTAAGGGATTGTAAAATGCCTTTTCTCAAGATCAGATCAGTTTATTTGTTTTGGTATCAGGAAAGATTATTGAAGGTTTGAATAGTTTTGCTTCTTCAAAATCAATAGAAGCATATGACATTATCAAGATTATATCGCCTACCACTACTTTTCTGGCAGCAGCACCGTTAACACAAATCTCTCCGGACCCTCTTCTGCCTTTTATTACGTACGTTTCGAATCGCTCACCGTTGTTAAGATTCAGGACCTGAACTTTTTCATTTTCAATTAAATTGGCAGCATCCATCAGGTTCTCATCAATAGTGATACTTCCGATGTAATTAAGGTTAGCCACTGTGACTGTAACCCTGTGAATCTTCGATTTTAAGATCTCAATAAACATCTATCTCAATGGTTTATTAATAATTGGTGCAAAGGTATTAACCTTTTAATTCAGAACAATGGGAATTTCACATTATCTATTAGCCTTATCATTCCTGCTCTTACGGCAATACATCCGAAATATCGTTTACCCGGGATCAGGTCTCTTTTACTTTCAACCGGTATCAATTCCCTGTCATCAACAATTTCAAAGTATTCAAGGCTGAATTCGTTTGCTTCTTCGATGGTCCTCTTTATCCAGCCTTTAATTGCAGGGATGTCTTTTTTTCTGATCATTTCAATGGCTGCATTAAGAGACATGTAAATAACACTGGCATTCTTTCTCATTTCCGGATCAAGAAAACGGTTCCGGCTGCTCATTGCCAGACCATCATTCTCCCTAACTATGGGATTTCCTACAATTATAACTTTATCATCTGTCTGGCGTACTAGTTCCTTAACAACAGCCAGTTGCTGAAAATCTTTTTCTCCGAAATAGGCATAATCGGGCTTTACGATATTAAAAAGCCTGCTTACAACCAAGGCCACACCATTAAAATGGCCGGGCCGGTGCAGTGCCTCCATTACTCTTCCAAGGTTACCAAAATCAAATACTCTTTTGTCATCCTCAGGATAAATATCTGTATCACCCGGAGTAAATATAATGTCATTTTCTCTAAGAACCGGACTGAGGAGTTCAAGATCACTTTCAATTGTTCGCGGATAATTTTTCAGGTCATTTTTATCATTGAACTGAGTCGGATTGACATAAATACTGACAACGACCAACGGACAAGCATTTGTTGCATTCCTGACAAGTGAGAGGTGCCCTTCATGCAATGCACCCATCGTTGGCACAAATCCTACAGGGGTCCGAAGCAAATCCTTTATTTGTTTTTGCAATTCAGGAACTGAACTGATAACTTTCATATCGGTAGTTTATAATACAAACCTAAGTGAATTATCAGTTTTATCCAAAACTCTTATAAGGCGCAGGGGTTCACAAACCTGATTTTCAATAATCATGGCTAATCAATTGGCTTTCTGCACTATACTTTGAACAAGCCCTTGTGAGCCTATAATTAAACTGATTCTCTTGGTTAGTGTAAAACAAAGATAAACAGATGGTTATATAACAGAACATATTCTTTTTGTATGAGTACCGGCATGGTATATATATTATTATTAAAATTTTTATTACTATCTTTGCAACTTATTACGTGATGGTATATCCAGGCAGGAAAAATAAATGGAAAGCAGGAAGGTATTATTCATTTCACAAGAGATCACTCCATACTTAGGTGAAACAAAATTATCGAAGATAGGCAGATATCTTCCCCAGGGAATTCAGGAAAAGGGGAAAGAGATACGTACGTTTATGCCAAGATATGGATGTATTAATGAGAGACGAAACCAGCTGCATGAAGTAATCAGGCTGTCAGGGATGAATCTCATAATTGATGATACTGATCATCCACTGATAATTAAAGTAGCATCGATACAATCTGCAAGAATGCAGGTATATTTCATCGATAATGATGATTATTTTCAGAGAAAATATATTGTCACCGACTCAGCAGGCAAGGAATTTGAAGATAATGACGAGAGGGCGTTGTTTTTTGCGCGGGGAGTAATTGAAACCGTGAAAAAACTAAGATGGTCACCTGACATTGTTCATTGCCATGGCTGGATGTCGGCCCTGGTGCCGGTATATCTCCGGAACATTTATAATGACGACCCCTTGTTTCATAACTACAAGATTATCTATTCTGTTTACAATAATGATTTCAAAACACCGTTTAGATCAACGTTCGCCGATAAGCTTCGGTTTGACGGAATAGATGGCGAGAATCTTAAACTTGTTAAAAAGCCTGACTTTGTGAATGTTTCAAAACTGGCTATTAAGTACTCGGATGGTATCATTATCGGAAGTGAAAACATAAATGAAGAATTAAGTAACTACATTAAAACAATTGACAAGCCGGTCCTTTCATTTAAGGATGAATCGGAATATGTCGAATCCTACAATGACTTTTATGATAAGATTTTATCCTGATATTATATTCTTCGGCAGATTAAATTCTGCTTCACAATCACATTTTAAATTTTATTTTCTGGCAATATTCTCCGCATTTGCACTTTTAATAAGTTCATGCGAGGAAGAACCATTAAAAATCGGATCAGAAATCCTTCCGGAAAGTGATTTTGTAAATATAAAATCAACAGATACGATAAGTGTGTTCTCATATACTGTATATGATGAATCGATAAGAACTGAAAACCAGACCTATTCATTTCTGGGATCCATAAATGATCCATATTTTGGCCTTACCACAGCTGATTTTGTTACCCAGCTGCGTCTTGGTGAAGAATGGGTAAAGGGAGATTATGTTATCGATTCTGTTAAACTTAATTTAGTTTTTCTTAACGCCAGAGGTTCAAGCAATGGAACAAACCATCTCAGAATATCAGAAATTGCCGAAATGCTGTATCTCGACTCGACATATTTATCAAACAAACAGATTCCATTGACTGGATATTCCATCCCTGATTTACTTCTTCCCCGTCTTAAAATTGATACAATTAACTACGTCGAACTTGATCTGCCTGTTGCGTTCGGCCAACACCTTATTCGTGATAGTTCGATGCTGTTTCACGATAATTCAAAGCCTGATTTCAGATCATTTTTTAAAGGACTTAACTTCCAGGTGATTACATCAGGCGAGCCTATATTTCTTACTTTGAGTCTTGCCCCACCTGAAGGAGGATATTCCAACTTTTTCACTTTATTCATGACCAGCGGGGATGTACATAAAGAATATTTCTTTATTCTCGACGCCCGAAGTAATAACGCCAGATTCAACAGGTTTACTCATAATTTTAATGCTGCATCTTCAGAACAAAAGATCCAGCATATAAATGATGGAATAAAAGACACACTTTCGTATTCGCAGGGACTTAACGGAGTTTATACCAGAGTTTTTCTGCCGGGTCTTGAGGATATAAAAAGTAACCCTGATATGGCAAATATTGCTGTAAACAAGGCAAGACTTGTTGTTCCATTATATATAGACGGGGAAACGTATAATGGCTCCAGGTTGGCAACACAACTTCTGGTAAGGTACAGAACCGCCACTGGCTCTAAGTTCTATGTTCCTGATTATGATCCTAATAATCTTGATTTCTTCGATGGTAAGGTAGATACAACTGCACAGGTTTGCAGCTTTAATGTTGCCTCTTTTGTACAGGGATATCTGGAGGATAAAAGTGGTTTGATAAATCCTGAGCTGGAAATATTCATAACACCTGCAGATACCCGAAATATTATTCTGAAGGCTAATGATAGTTCTACTCCAGTAAGATTTGAATTTACATATACGAAGTTCTAACTATTTTAAACAAAACGACTAGCTTCGTGTTTGCAGTATAAAACTATTTAATTATGTGCGGAATTATTGGCTACATCGGGTATCGTCCTGCCCGTGAAATCATTCTTAATGGACTAAAACGTCTCGAATACCGTGGATATGATTCTGCCGGTATGGCCCTTGTAAACGGGGAAACAAAAATTTTCAAATGCAAAGGCCGGGTTAAAGACCTCGAAGAGATGTCCGACAAATCCGGATTTGATGGAAATACAGGTATGGGACATACCCGTTGGGCAACACATGGGGAGCCCAACGAGCTCAATGCTCATCCGCAGATATCATATAAGGGCAACTTTACAGTTGTTCATAATGGGATAATAGAAAACTACGGAAGTCTCAAAAAACACCTTGAAGGTCGAGGAATTGTTTTTAGCAGCCAGACAGATACCGAAGTGCTTGCCAATCTTATTGAGCACCTTTATATTGAAGGTGACCTAACTGCGGAACAGGCAATAACATCTGCACTGAACCGTGTTGTCGGTGCTTATGGCCTTGTAATTATCTGCAAACAGGAGCCTGATATGCTCTTCGCTGCAAAAAAGGGAAGCCCTCTTGTGATAGGTGTCGGTGAAGGCGAAAACTTTATTGCCTCAGATGCCACTCCGATTGTTGAATATACAAAGAGAGTTATCTATCTGAATGATGA
Organism: Bacteroidales bacterium; assembly: GCA_038247205.1. Lineage (GTDB taxonomy): Bacteria > Bacteroidota > Bacteroidia > Bacteroidales > VadinHA17 > LD21. The sequence goes on along the minus strand of JBBRVC010000073.1, from coordinate 4,745 downwards.
TGATATAGCTATCATAAAGAAAGATGAGCTGATCCTCAAGACATTAAGAAACGAACATGTTACTCCCGTTGTAAAGGAACTTGACCTTAAAATCGGTGAAATTGATAAAGAGGGATTTCCTCATTTCATGCTGAAAGAGATCTTTGAACAGCCAAGGGCTATTCATGACACATTCCGTGGCAGGGTATTACCCGATCATTCCCGCATAATGCTGGGTGGGCTTCATAATGTGCTTGAAAAAATTTCAAAGGCTGAAAGAATAATAATTGTTGCATGCGGTACTTCATGGCATGCCGGTCTTCTTGGCGAATATTTCTTCGAAGAATATACAAGGATCCCTGTTGAGGTAGAGTACGCTTCAGAATTCAGATACAGGCACCCGATCATACGTAAGGATGATATTGTAATAGCCATAAGCCAGAGTGGAGAAACAGCCGATACACTTGCAGCCGTTAAGCTTGCAAAAGAAAAAGGGGCATTGGTATTAGGTATCTGCAATGTTGTTGGAAGCAGTATACCGAGAGAAACAAATGCAGGCGTATACACCCATGCCGGACCTGAAATTGGCGTTGCCTCAACAAAAGCATTCACTACGCAGGTAACCGTACTCGCAATGATGGCTTTCGAACTTGGTTTTCTTAACGGAAATATCTCAGAGGCACGTTATAAAGAATTAATCTCAGAACTTGTCAGTGTGCCCGATAAAATTCTCAAGGCATTGGAGGTTAATGAGAAAGCAAAGGAGCTGGCCCGAACCTTTCAGCATTCAACCAATGCACTATATCTGGGCAGAGGTTATCTTTTCCCTGTTGCCCTTGAGGGGGCACTGAAGCTTAAAGAGATATCATACATTCATGCAGAAGGATATCCTGCTGCAGAGATGAAACATGGGCCTATTGCTCTTATTGATGCAAACATGCCGGTGGTTGTAGTTGCTACTAAAGATGATACCTATGATAAGATCATCAGCAATATCCAGGAGATCAAAGCAAGAAAGGGTGTAGTTATTGCCATTGTTACAGAAGGAGACGAGATAATAAGCAAAATGGCCGATCACGTTCTTGAAGTACCTGCAACACTTCAGGCATTTTCAGGATTGCTTGCTGTTATACCCTTGCAACTCCTCTCATACCATATTGCGGTTTTGCGGGGCTGTGATGTAGATCAGCCACGTAACCTTGCCAAATCGGTTACAGTAGAGTAAATTTTTCATAACCTTTTAAGCTCGCCGCCATGAACCCAGATAATGACTACCGGGATCTGACCGGAAATGAAATTAAAGACCTGATCGCAAATGGTTGTAGTTGTGAAAATTGGAATTATATCAAAGTAAAGGATGGATTTGTTCCTTCCAGCTGCAAAAATGTTACTTTCTCCGGGGAAATCCGCCTCGGAAAATATAACAAACCCATTGCTGATGAATCAGGCATAAGACAGAATTGCGGAATATCAAATACACAACTTCATAATTGTACAATTGGCTCAAACGTATTGATCTGTAATACAGGTGAATATATTGCTAATTATCATATAGAAGATGATGTAATTATTAAAAACTGTGGCAAGATCTCCACCGAGGGTGTCTCAACCTTCGGAAATGGTACTGAGGTAGCTGTTCTGAATGAGACAGGTGGGCGATCAGTAAAAATATGGGATCGTCTTTCAGCACATGAAGCTTATGTTATTGCACTTTACCGACATCGGAGCAAGGCAGTAAAGATCATTGAGAGGATGGTTGATGATTACGCCTCTTCACTTGCCTCTTGTTATGGAAGAATAGGGCATAATTCAAAGATTACAAACTGCAGTACTATCCGTAACCTCAGAATTGCTCCTTATAGCCAGATCGAAGGCGCTATAAGACTGAATGAAGGTTCGGTGAACAGCTGCAAGGAGGATCCGGTATATATCGGACCCGGAGTTATAATGGAACACTTTATAATATGTTCCGGCTCAACTGTAACTGAGTCAACACTTGTCGACAAGTGTTTTATAGGTCAGGGCTGCGTGCTTGCAAAACAGTATTCAGCCGAAAACTCACTCTTTTTTGCCAATTGTGACGGTTATCATGGTGAGGCGTGTTCAATATTTGCCGGACCCTACACTGTAACTCATCACAAGTCAACACTCCTCATAGCCGGGATATTTTCATTCATGAATGCCGGCAGCGGATCTAACCAGAGTAACCATATGTATAAGCTCGGACCTATACATCAGGGTATTATGGAGAGAGGTTCCAAGACAACAAGCGATTCATACCTTCTGTGGCCGGCCCGGATAGGACCATTCACACTTGTAATGGGACGGCATTACAAAAATATTGATACATCTTCATTGCCATTCTCTTACCTTATTGAGAGCAATGATGAAAGTATTCTGGTTCCGGGTATCAATCTCAGAAGTGTAGGAACAATACGCGATGCACAGAAATGGCCGGGTCGCGACCGCCGAAAAGATTCTTATAAGATCGACCAGGTTAACTTCAACCTGCTGAGTCCGTACACTATCAGAAAAATGTTTGAAGGAAGGGAACTCCTTCTTAAACTAAAAAATATCTCAGGAGAAGCTTCCTCGGAATATTCATACAATAATATGATTATCAAGGGTCCCGCACTTGAGAAGGGTTTAAAATTATATCAGACGGGAATTAACAAATCCCTGGGCAATTCACTGATCAAGCGACTTGAAAAAACTCAATTTACTACCAACAGTGAGCTCCGGAAACGGCTTATTCCTGACCAGCCAATGGGAAAAGGCGTATGGGTTGATCTTGCCGGGCTCATAGCACCCCAAAAAGCTGTTGATAAGCTTCTCGATGAAATTGAATCAGGTCGAATGAATTCTGTGGAGATGATTGCAGAGAGTTTCAGTGAAATGCACAAAATGTATTATGTCTGGGAGTGGACATGGTCGTCTGACCGGATTGAGGCCGAAGAAGGCAAAAAAATTGAAGAACTGACAGCCGGTGACGTTATCAGAATAGTTGAAAAATGGAAAAAGAGTGTAACAGACCTCGATAAGCAGCTTTATGAAGATGCCAGGAAAGAATTTGCATTATCTTCAATGACAGGATTCGGAATTGACGGAGGTGATGAAGTTAAAAAGCTTGATTTCGAACAGGTAAGAGGCGAATTCGAATCTAATCCGGTAGTGGCAGCTATTCAGGAGCATATAAGAAAGAAAATTGCACTCGGCGATGATCTTATCGAACGAATGCGGAAAATAAAGTAATTCTGAAATAATCTTTTTACCTGCCTGAATACATAGCTGAGTAATACTTTTCGTAAGCTCCCGAAAGAACATTATCAAGCCATTTGGTATTTGTCAGATACCAGTCAACTGTTTTTTCTAGTCCGGCTTCAAAATCAGGTATAGGTGACCAGCCAAATTCATTTTGTAGCTTGGAGGAATCAATGGCATATCTCATGTCGTGACCCGGACGGTCTTTAACATACGTCAACAGCTTTTCAGATGTTCCGGCAGGTCGGCTTAGCTTTTTGTCCATAATCTTGCACAGTAGCCGTATCAAGTCAATATTCTTCCACTCGTTGTTGCCACCTATATTATATGTCTGCCCATTTCTGCCCCTGTGAAATATAAGGTCAATAGCCGAAGAATGATCTTCTACATAAAGCCAGTCGCGTATATTTTCTCCTTTTCCGTAAACAGGCAGCGGCTTATTGTTTCTGATGTTGTTTATAATGAGAGGAATGAGTTTCTCCGGAAACTGATTGGGTCCGTAATTATTTGAACAGTTAGAGATTACTGCAGGAATTCCGAAAGTATGATTGTAAGCCCTCACCAGGTGATCAGAACTTGCTTTTGAAGCAGAATATGGACTTTTTGGATCGTATGCGGTCTCTTCGGTAAATAACCCATCTGCTCCAAGTGAACCATATACTTCATCCGTAGAGATATGATAGAACAATTTTCCATCATGGTCATTCTTCCATATGGCAAGGGCAGCATTAAGCAGATTAAGTGTACCAATTACATTTGTTAATACAAACTCATCGGGACCTGTAATTGACCTGTCAACATGTGATTCGGCAGCGAGATGTATAACCCCGTCAAAATCATGCTTCCTGAAAAGATCCATAACCTGCTGTTTATCAACAATATCAGTTTTTTCAAAATGATAATTTTTTCTGGAATCTATGTCCGACAGATTCTCAAGGTTGCCGGCATAGGTTAGCTTGTCTGCATTAACAATAAGATAATCGGGATATTTGTTTACAAACCGTCTTACAACATGCGAACCAATAAATCCTGCACCTCCTGTTATAAGGATAACTTTTCTGTTACTCATTGCCATAAATATTTTCTCTGTAATTCTTTTCCCATTCCCATGCTGTTTTCATCGCCTCATCGAGTGAGCTTTCGGTTTTCCACCCAAGTTCTTTATTTGCAAAGGTTGGGTCAGCCCAGATTTTTTCGATGTCACCCGGCCGGCGGCCGGTAATTGTGTAGTTTAATTTTATTCCTGAAACCTTCTCAAAAGACTTTATTGCCTCGAGTACTGAAACTCCTTTGCCTGTGCCGAGATTAAACACTTCATATGAACTTTTGGTTTTACCGTCAATGAGTCTCTTAACTGCTGTCACGTGTGCCTTTGCGAGGTCAACCACATGCAGATAATCCCTTATACACGAACCATCCGGGGTATCATAATCATTACCAAAAACCTTGAGTTCATCCCTCAGTCCATATGCAGTCTGAGTAACATAAGGTACAAGATTTTCAGG
>JBBRVC010000072.1:0-19426 GCA_038247205.1 Bacteroidales bacterium | reverse complement strand
TGGAGAAACGGGCGTGATTGCCCAACCAGTGGCAATGGTGATGGTTTTAAACTGGGTCCTGATGGCAGCAAAACAGAATTACCGGGGAACCAGAGAACCCTATATAATTGTATATCTGTCGATAACACTCTGATGGGATTCGACGAGTCGATGTCATATGAAACCAGCATGGATATGGCTCTGTTTAATAATATATCTTACAAAAATCTGGATTATGGATTCCGTTTTCAAAAAGCTTTTGGAACAGGAGTAACTACTCTGAGAAATAATATATCCTACAAAGACAATATAGCTTATGAGGGCAGATCGAGAAATATAACAGATCATAACTCCTGGAGTTCAGGAGCTACGACAATCACTGATGCTGATTTTGTAAGTCTCGATATGACCCAGCTTGCCAGATCAAGAAAATCAGACGGAAGTTTGCCGGATACAGATTTTTCACGTTTAAGATCAACTTCCAGGTTGATTGATGCAGGAATAATGATTGGTCTTCCATATGGCGGCAACGCACCTGATCTTGGTTCATTTGAAACTTCACTGACAGGATCTCCAGCTCCTGCCCCTGCACCTGTTGTGGTTTCATATAAAAGTTCAAAAGTTGAGAATACAACCCCCGCTGTGTTAGGCTTGACATACAGTGCAACACTTGCCAGCATTATCCCTCCTGTAACAAGTTACAGTGTAAAAGTGAATTCGGTAACCAGAACTATCAGTAAATTAGCCATTTCAGGATCAAGTGTTCTAATTACACTTGCCACTCCGGTTGTTTATGGAGATATTGTTACTGTTGCCTATACCAAACCAACTACCAATCCCCTCCAATGTGTTGGAGCTACTCAAGCAGTAACAATCACTCCTCAAACTGTAATTAACGGAGTACAACCAAAGGGCACAGTTACAGATCCAATTACAACACCTAAAATTACAATTTATCCTAACCCTGTCAGGGAATACCTCAATATATCAAACTCTGAGCCTGCTGAGGGTCAGTCTGTAAAAATATTTGATCGTTCAGGAAAGCTCTGCCTTGAGCAAACATTGGCTGCAAGCACAATAAACAGAATTCCTGTTAATCTTGAAAAAGGAATTTACATTGTAAATATTATGTCAGGTACTGTTATCAAATATGCTCAGAAACTGGTTGTAATCTAGATATACTTTGAATCCTAAATAAATATGTGTTGTTAAAATGTCCGTGTTTACGGACATTTTTTTTTGGCAGACTATAAAATATTTATCAACAAATCTCCAGGGCAACTAATTACCTCACATATAATAACTTACGGTATTTCATTGTGTAAAAAGCATTGAAATGTTGAAAATAAATTCAATTTATTTAAATGTTGGTGTACCATAAGTCTATATTTGTCGTTTAAAATTAGACTTTGGTCAATAATAAACAAATACTCGTCAAATATAAATTAAATGAGAAAAACGATAATTTTTATATTCTTGTTTGTTTCTGTTGCATTAAATGGGGCTACCTATTATGTTGCTACTAACGGAAATGACAGTAATTCAGGTACAATCAGCCAACCCTGGGCTTCATGGCAAAAGGGCTTTAGTTCACTTGCTCCCGGCGACATTCTTTATATAAGGGGGGGGAATTATACAAGAATGTATGGATCAGGTCATGGCGTGAATATCTCGAACCGTGATGGATCAAGCAGCAGTAAAATATCAGTACTTGCATATCCCGGTGAATCACCGGTACTTGATTGTGCAAGCTTATCTGCCTCAGCAGGTGTCAATTTTGGAATACTGCTGAGTGGTTGTGATTACTGGAATGTAAAAGGTTTAACAGTAAAGAACGTGAGGGAATACAAAAACCTTACAAAGTCTGCAGGGGGCTCTCCCACAGCAGGATGGGAACTCAGTAATTGCAATAACATAACCCTTGAATTGTGCACGGTTACAGTGTCCGGCAATGGCTTTACTTTAAATGGAACACTTAAAAACATTAATTATCTCAATTGTGATGCCTATATGAACTATGACTATTACGATAGTGGTGGTTTGGCTAATGGCTTTAATGGCAACATCAGGGGAAGCAGTACAATTTTCTATAAAGGTTGCAGATCCTGGTCAAACAGTGATGATGGTTATGATAACTTTGGCGGTGCCGGCTACATGACATATAATGATTGCTGGGCATGGAGAAACGGAAAAGATACTCCCATAATAGGTAATGGGGATGGATTTAAAATAGGCTGTGATCTTAGCGGGACAGAATTATCAGGAAACCAGAGAATCTTGTACAATTGTGTTTCTGCTGATAACTATTTAATGGGATTCGATGAATCCATGGATGTTTCAACAAGTATGGATATGGCTTTATATAATTGTTTTGCATATAAGAATACAAGGGATTATGGATTCAGGTTTCATAAAGCAATAGGGACCGGAAAGACAACTTTAAGAAACAATATATCTTACGGCAATAATGTGGATTTCGAAGGAAGACCAAGAAATATCAGTGATCATAATTCATGGAATACAGGTGGACCAAGTGTCTCTGATAGTGATTTTGAGAGTCTAGATATGACCCAGTTAGCTCGGGCAAGGAAAGCAGACGGAAGTTTACCGGATATTACTTTTTCGCGCTTGAAATCAGGATCTGATCTGATAGATGCAGGAGCAGTTGTAGGTATTCCCTTCAGCGGGATAGCTCCTGATCTTGGCTCGTTTGAAAAACTCCCTGGAAATTCTGTACCTGTGGCTGCAGTTGTTACGTACTTAAACTCGAAAGTCGATAATTTATCCCCCGGGATTGTCGGAGTTTCCTATAACTCAACTTTAGCCAACGTCATCCCGCCTGTTTCCAGTTATATTGTAAAAGTAAATTCAACACCCAGAACTATCAATAAACTAGCAATTTCGGGAACGAGTGTTCTTCTGACTCTTGCAAACCCGGTTGTTTATGGTGATATAGTTACAGTTGAGTATATTAAACCGGCAACCAATCCCCTGCAATGTACAGCCTCAACACAGGCTGCAACTCTAAGTGCCAGAACGGTTCTTAACGGAGTAGAACCTAAAGGCTCTGTTACACCGGAAACACCAAATACAAGCGGAAATAAAATTTCTATCTACCCAAATCCTATCCGCGAATATTTTAATATTACAAATCCGGACGGCATTGCAGGACAAACAATTAAAATATTTGATCTTTCCGGAAAGCTTTGTCTTGAACATAGTCTTGGATCAGGCTCAACATTCAGAATTCCGGTAAATCTTGAAAAAGGAATATATATAATTAATGTGATGTCGGGGTCTGTAATCCACTATGCCCGGAAACTCGTTGTAGTTTAAATATTAAAGATTTTTTAAACATATATTTGTTTCAGACTTTGAATTTGAGTTTTTCGACCACAGGATTAATTGATCAAGACTATATATGAACTTATCTTCAATAAAAAGAAGCAGATTAATCTTATTTTCAATATTTATTTTTGTCCCAATTGCAGGATATTTTTTTGTTAAGCCTGCATTTAATGAACTCTCGGAATATCTTTCCAAATCAGAGCATGTAACTGCAAACATTCTACTGGCTGAAGGCTGGCTATCTTACCAGTCGCTCGAAACCGCTGCAAATGAATTCCGCCAGAACAAATATGAATATATTGTAACTACCGGCCTGAAATCAACTCCGGAGTATTATGGAGTAACAATGGATGGCTATCTTGTCTTTTATCCCAAAGGCAAACTTTCAGGTAGTGAAGAATCTGGTAATCATATAATTGAAATTGCAGCCCGTAGCGAATTGGAGGGGAGTAATTCTGCTCACTTCAATTTTTGGATTAACAATAAAACAGTAGCTGATTTTTCGGTTGATAGAAGAAAAAAGAAATATGCGGTTTCCTGGATGGGTAATCTTTCCGATATTGATTCAGTAATGATTCAATTTGACAATGATAAAATGGGAGATTTCGGCGACCGAAACCTGTATGTAAAGGAAATTATTTTTGACAAAAATATTAAAATTCCTTTTTTGAATTACTCGGAATATGATATTACCGGACTTGACGGAGAACACCGAATTAAAAATAATATTTCATCAAATGCTGAAATGGCCAGGCGAAGATTAATTCTGATAGGAATTGATTCAACGAGAATTATTGCTGTGCCCGGAAAAAAGGTTATTATCAACAGAACGCTTACAAGTGCATTAGCGGTACGTGACTGGCTTAAAACATCGGACATTAAAGCACATGGGATTAATATCCTAAGCTCAGGAACTCATGCAAGACGTACCTGGATGACATTCAACAAGATACTTGATGCATCGTGTCCTGTTGGCATAATATCACTACCTGATTATAAGAACAACCATACCAGAAAGCGCCGCTTATTTAAAACTATGCGGGAAACAGCGGCAATAGTTTATTATTGGCTTATTCTGCTACCTTATTAATATTAGTTCATTTTGATGAAATCGATCCGTCTGTTTTTCTTACGTTCGGATTCCGAGAAGTTGGAAGCTATAGGCCTTAAATCACCATAACCCGCGGAAATCAACCTGGTGCTGCTAACCCCTTTTCCAATCAGATAACCTGCTATGCTCTGAGCCCGTTTACGTGTTAACAACAGGTTTGTTGCAGGAGATCCTGAGTTATCAGTATGCACTGCTAGCTCAATCTTTAATTCAGGAAACTTTTTTAACAGGATAGCCAGTTGGTCAAGAATTTTATTTGATCCTTGTTTCAAATCTGTATCACCATTCGGGAAAACATCATCAGAAGAAGTTCCGTAAAGCCTCTTCAAATTCCATAACTCCCTTTCTGAATTATCAGAAGGAATGTATGTAATTATTCTCGCTTTATTAAAATTTGATGTAAGAGCATCTTTAAAAGCAGGATAGAGATCCATAAAATTTATTCCTTCATCAATTATATAAGAATACAATTTGGTATCAGGATAAAAGATCTCCCTGACTTTGTATTTTGGAACAAGATTTGAAAAAACTCCGTTTTTCATATTCATTCTGATCAGTGATGAAAGGATCTCTACCTGAAACACTGATTTTGCAGAGATTGCATCAGCAGAAGAATAAAATTTGGTAATTACCGCATCATCATAGTCCTCAATACTCCCCATACCTGTCTTCTTGATTACTTTCGATGTTAGAGCAGTTTTCTCAGCCATATCTGAAGTTACTGTGATCTTCCTTGAAACACACACCTGCTTTTTTCTTCCTGAATTAATGCCAATCAAACCAAGTTTGATGGTGTATTCTCCTGCAGACTTGTAACTATGACTGACTGCTTCTCCTTTTGCAGTTGTGCCATCGCCAAATTCCCAATGATATGAAATCTTCTCAATATCAGGTAGATTTGATTTCGAGGCATTCAGATTTACCTGTTCACCCGCAACAACTACCTCCTCCCCTGTTATATAAGGTTGCTCAATACTTTTAATTTCAATCTCATATGACAATTTATTAAAAACAACTTTTCCTGTTTTTTTATCTATTACATCCTGTTTTATCTTATATTTCCCCGGACCCGGGAAACAATGTTCGACCACATAGCCAATTTCCTTTTTGCCATCCCCGAAGTCCCATTGAAACTGCAAATTAATGGGATCAATATCTATTATCATATCATCTGTAAAACTGAAACAAGTCTGATTTATCCTCTGATTCTCACAGTAAAAAAACTGGGGGTTTATAGTCTTAAACCGGTAAATATCTACTGATTTATCCCTGTCGGAAGAGAAGTAACCCTCATTCATTTCGGCATCGGAAAGAAATCCAAAATCGTCATTAGGGGAATTTATAGGAGCATCCAGTCTTACAGGCTCAATCCATTCTGTTTCAACAAATTTTGAGAAAAAAATGTCCTTCTTCCCTAAACCCGGATGGCTGTCTGATGAGAAAAACAATTCACCATTCTGATTAACAAAAGGAAATGCTTCGTTTCCGGGTGTATTAATTACCGGTCCGAGATTAATTGGATTACTCCAGTAGGTTTCGTTCCAGTTGCAGTAGTATAAATCAGAGCCACCGTAACCATCGGGCTTATCTGAAGCAAAATACAACCGCTTATTATCGGGAGATAAGTATGGAGTAGTAATATTGTACGAATCATTATTGAACCGTAATTCGCGAATATTAGTCCAGTTATCACCATCAAGAACAGCATAAAAAATTCCGAGCCTGTTTCTGATGGCTGAAACTGATTTCAGGTTTCCTTCAACCATGAGATTCCGTGAGAAATATATTGTATCTCCATTACTGGAAAATGTTACTGGTCCGTCATTTAAGCGTGAATTCAGATCTTCTGAAAACACCCGTACCCCCTGGGAAGAATTAGCCAGCGTATCGGAATAAGCTATTTTAAACAGGGCTTTATTTTGTGATGTTGAATAGTTGAAAACGTTGGAAAACCTGTTCGAGCAAAAGACTATTCCATCTTTGTAGAACACCGGGGAAAAATCATCGTATTCTTCCGAACTAAAAGAGGCTTTTTTTATATAATATGATTCTTGTCCAAATAAAAATGAATTTATCAGAAAGAATAAAACGAGCGATGAAAAGAGTGATTTAAACATTCCAGGACTCAGAATATCAATGGGTTAACAACATCTATCTTATAGCGGAATTCATACCTTAGCATAATTTCATGTGAACCATTACTATAGTTTCCCAGCTTATTAAAATCAAAATTGTATGAATAAGCAACTTTCAACTGACTGTTTAAAGCATACTGGAATAATCCGGCGATGGAATGATTACTCCTGTATGATGCTCCAAACCATAGCCTGTCATCGTAATTGAAATTAGCATTAAGATCAAACATTACCTTTTCTCCCGGGGAAAATGATATAAGCGTTGAAGGCAGAAAACGCATTTTTGTTCCTATATCCATTATGTATCCTCCATTCAGCAAGTAGTAATATTCTCCGGGGTCCGCTTTAATTGAGAATTTATTTTTATCAAAATTAAATTTGTATCCAAGTAATCTGGGTATTGAAAATCCGAGAAAATAGTTATTATTCAGATAGTATAAACCAAAACTAAAATCAGGTACAACAAACACCCTTGAGTCTATCAGATAGAATTCATCTCCCGGGTCAAGTACCACCAGATCAGACCATGCAGTATTGGTAGTTATTATCCCTGCACCCAACCCAAGTGAAAGACTGCCTTCACCCATCTTTATTTTATATGCGTATTTCGAATTAATGGAAGTCTCCTTGGTAACTCCAATTTTATCATTCATTATTGTAAGTCCGAGTCCAAGTTTCCCTTCCCACAAAGATCCATCAACTGCTAAAGTCATGGTTTCAGGAGCTCCCGATATTCCTACCCACTGACGCCGGTAAAATGCTGCTGCATTCAAAGAACCTCTGCCTCCGGCGTAGGCCGGATTAATTGTCAGAGGATTAAGTATATACTGATCCGACACAGGCGGAACCTGACCCCATAAACCTGAAGGAATCGCCAGAAAAATAAAAATTTTTATAATTTTTTTTATCATTGTTATTTCTTTAACGCAGATGACATACTACCGTCGCAATACAATAAAGCCGGTTTTTGTTCTTCCATTTCCCGGATCAATCACATAGAAATATGTATCATCAGGCAGAGGGTCACCGTTATCGTCAATTCCATTCCATGTATTATCGTAGTTTTTATTAATATACACTCTAATTCCCCTCCTGTCGAAAATAATAAGTTCTGCCCTTCCGAGCGATCCGATGCCGCTTACGATTAGGAATTCATTTCTGCCATCATTATTCGGGGTAATAAGAGTTGGTACTATCAGGTCACGTATCTTTATAATTACTGAGTCTGCTGAAGCAGGGCAAGCACCATTTGTTAACGTCCACAACAATACATTCCTCCCTATTGAAAGGTTGTTTACAGATGTACCGGCAATAGAAGAGTTGTTAAATGTACCTGAACCCGAGAATACCGACCAGATTCCGGTTTCTCCGGGACGAGGCTCATCAGCCTGTAAACTGGTACTGAATTGATAATCCAGAGTCTGATCAGTACCGGCATTTGCTGAAGGTTTTTCCCTTACAACTACTGAAACTGGTCTTATTTCCGCACACAAATTGGCATCTGTACCCTTTATATAATAGGTACCGGCACCGGCAGCTGAAGGAGAATTAAAGGGTAGTGTCCCTGCAGGATTTCTCCAATAGGTATATATTAGACCATTGGTAGAACCTGCTGTTACTGCTGGCAATGTGAGGTTTACAGTGGCTGGCTGGCAAACAGGATTAGGGTTTGTAACTGTTAAAACGGGTGCTGAAGGGTTTGGCTGAACATCAGCATTCGCGGATACAGGCGACTGGCATCCAAATGAGTTTGTAACTGAAAAACTGTAAGTTCCGACCATTAGGGACGTGATTGAGGCTGTCCTTCCTGTACCTGTCCGTGTTATCATATCTGGCAATCGCGTTAAAGTCCATGTGCCGGTAGAAGGTAAACCGTTCAGATTAACAGTTCCTGAAGGAGTGGCACATGTCGGTTGAGTTACGCTTACTATGACAGGTGCCGTCGGTGTCGGTGGTTGAGCTGCTATGATAACATTGCCAGAGGCAATTGATACGCATCCCACAGAGTTTGTCACAGTGAAATTATAGATACCCGGGAGTAGATCTGAGATTGTAGTACTTGCAGCCGTTCCCATAGTTTGAATTGTACCCGGGAGCCTGGTTAATGTCCAGGTGCCGGCTTCCGGCAAACCATTGAGGACAACCGAGCCTGTAGGGACTGTACAAGTTGGTTGCGTCCTGTTTCCAACCGATGGTGCTGTTGGTGTAACAGGTTGTTCATTTATGACCACATCGGATGAAGCTAATGAAGTGCAGCCGGCAGAATTAATAACAGTGAAATTATATGTGCCTGCCGGTATACCTGCGACAGTTCTGGTAGTTCCGGTACCTGTTAAAGTAACACCTCCGGGATTTCGGATCAATGTCCAAGTGCCGGTTGGTAATCCCGATAATGTAATGCTTCCTGTTGACAGGTTACATGTAGGGTGAGTCACTGTTCCGGGAACAGGAGCAGGAAATGCTGCTGGTGGCTGATTAATAACTACATTTCCTGATTGCACTGAAGTACAACCTGCAGCAGATATGACTGAAAAGCTGTATGTCCCGGGACTAAGACCGGAAATAGTGGTACTTGTCCCGGAGCCCGTATTTGTTATATTACCGGGGCTACGGGTGATTGTCCAAATCCCGGCTGCAGGTAAACTGTTCAATACTACACTTCCTGTTGCCACAAGGCACGTAGGGTGTGTAATATTACCTATACCTGGTGCAGTTGGTATTATAATGGTAAAGGAACTCCCTGTTGTAGAACAGCCATTTGAACTTCTGACAGTTATGGAATGACTTCCATCTGCTACACCCACAAAAGTTGTTAAAGACTGAAACGTCCCATTATCAAGTCTGTATTCCAGGCCGGTACCAACCGGGCTGGACACATTAATTATAGATTGGTTAGATCCAAGAGTGCAGTCTATTGTATGCACCGGATTTGAAGGAGTGGGTGGCTGGTTGTTTATTACAATAGCAGAACTGGCAGGGGAAGTACATCCCGCACTATTAGTAACGGTGAAGTTATACTCTCCGGGAGTAAGGCCCGAAATAACTGTGCTTGTTGTTGAGCCTGTTCCTGATCCGGGATTTATTGTCCATGATCCTGCTGGCAGGCCACTTAAAGCAATACTTCCTGTTGCTAATACACAGGTAGGATGTGTTACGGTACCAACAAGCGGGGCTTCAGGAGAAACTGGTTGCGCATTTATGACAACATTTCCCGAAGGTGACGAAGTACAACCATCGGGGCTTCTTACTGTAAATGAGTAACTTCCGGGTTGAAGTCCGGTTACAGCAACACTGGTCCCTGTTCCTATAATTGTTATATTATCCGGTTGACGTATAAGAGTCCAGTTTCCAGGGGATGGCAATCCGTTAAGGATTACACCTCCGGTTGGTACTGTACAAGTTGGCTGGGTAACAGTTCCGATACCCGGAGCAGATGGAGGCGCACATAATATAGTTATCTGATAATCTTCAACTTCCCCAAACGCATCAGATCCTGCAAATTCACTATTGGTATTTTGAGTTCTGGGGCCAAAGCGGAACCGCATAAACGTCGGTACTGTAATTATGGCATTGCCTGGGATTGTAATTGTCAGAACTGCAGTTTCATCACGGGCTGAAAAATTCCTTTCTGCCCACTCATCGTTGTCCGCAAAGTCGCCATCCCCGTTCCAGTCTGCCCATACATTAAGGTGACCATTACCAGCAACTCTGACAGGTATGCCTACTGTAGTTCCTCTGATAAGCGCCGGAAACGTTACTCCGTCTTCATCATCTTCTCCGTTCGAATCATCAGCATTTGCCGAAGCCGACGGCTGATTATTGTTTTCAGCGTCAACCAGTGATCCCATATAGTTCGTGAAATCAATAACATGATCAGCAGCACCATAACTGGCAGGAGCATCACCAAAATCTCTTAAATCAACAGTATATGTATAGCGTTCTTCTGAGTCATCATCTCTATCATTACTAAATATTTGATAGAACGCCGGTGTAAGAGTGGCAATAAAACCATTACCCGGATTATTGGAATTGGAATTTTCGGTAACCCTGTAGTCGATTGTAATGGTTCCTGATGAGCCCCCCGGAATAGTTGCTGTCTGGGTACCTATAAATTCTCCCGAGTTATAGGTCCATGAAAAAAAATCAGCATAACTGCCCCCTATGGCCATTACAGGATTGCTATTATCAGGCACACCATTGAAAAGGTTGATATTCAATATAATACTCTGTCCAAGAAAAACTTCAAGTGGGTCGCTTCCGGAATTCCCGATTACGAAACTTAAGATTCCGGCTCCATTCGCCTCGGCCGCCAGAAGTGGCTCAGGGGTGATAGATCCGGAGGAAACGTAAGGATTATACTGTCCGCTAAGCCGTATTGTTAAAAATATAACAATTAATAAAAGTAAAATTCTTTTCATATTTTTCAGAAATCGATATGCTTTCGCCCCGTCAGTCACACTTCAATGAACCTGACAAGAGCTAATAACCTTTACTCCGGCAGATATTAATGGTTCTGTTTGTTTCCAAAATGCTTTACACTGTGTTTAATGTGAAAAGGTCAGGTTGTAAATAAACATAATAGTCCGGCAAAGGTTCAGTATAGCTGAAGTTATGACAGGAACAATTTAATTAAGAAACCATTAAGTCACTGTTTTATACATGCTGCACAAATACCTTAATCGGATTGATGAATATCATTGCCGATCCAAATTTAGTGCGGGATGTTGCTTTGGACATTATACAATTATATATATGAGTTATACTATTCACACATTGGCCAGCCCATATGAAATGACAAGAGGAGAATCGCACGCTTGCAATTCCCCTCATTGACTAACCTAACCTAACGAAAAAACCCTATATCTTTATCAGATTAATGATACTCAGTAATCACATATATTTTTTATGATTCAGTTTATAATAACTTGTATCGTTCTTTACCAATTTTATAAGCACCCCGTTGTCCACGCATAGTGCATTGCAAATATTATCGATGGTTTCCAGGTCTATATCAAATTCCATTTTCGGATCTTTTTCATAACTCACTGACACTAATTTTTCAAGTATTTCTTCACCGATAGTTAACTTATTGTATTGCAATGTATTAATAATTATAAGCTCGAGAATAATATTAATCTGCCATATCAGGTCATAAGCTTCTTTATTTAGTTTCTTTTCATGTCCTACCCAATTAATCTTTTTCGAAGCGGGTGCAATTGTTATTGATTCCATATAGTCTTTATTAGGTCTTACCTACTCTATGCACTTCTCACTAACTGATGTATCTCATCTGACCATTTAAGCTCTGTTTCACGTATTTTCTCTTCGCGTTTTTCGATAAAGTATTCTTCAATTCCCAAACCGGCTTCCTTTAAAAAATAGCTGTTCAAATAATCATAATTATATCCCAATGTGTTGGATATAAAGAAGGAAAAACCTGTTTTTGGATTTATATCATCTTCTATCATCTGATGAACCGCATTTCTGATTTTCATAACCAGCTTGCTTTTTCTGAACATAATTTCAAGTCCGTATTTTCGCAGGGCGTTATCAAGTCTTTTAATTTCTGTCAATGTTAAGTCATCTTCGAAGTCTATTTCGCCCAACTGAAATTTACTATACTTGATTCCAAGTTTCTCCATTTCCAGTAAAACAAAAAATTTTGTTCCCTGACACACCATATTCTTAATGTAAATCTTCATTAGCTCGTCTTTATTAATGACCTGTTTTGGTATTAATGTTTTCACTTCAAAAGTAAAAATATGACTGCATCTGTAAATTAAGACCCCGTTAAGAATAGATTAAGAATACATTAAAAAATTTATTGCAGGAGAAATGAAATATGAATAATTTATTTCCGCTTGAAAGGATGAGTTTAAATACTTAGGACTGAGGCTCTTCACTCAATATATATCCAAACCCTTTTTTGGTATGAATAAGTTTATCTTTGAAATCCCTGTCGATTTTCTTTCGCAGAGAGTTAATATGTACATCAATTACGTTTGTTCCCGAGTTAAAAGAGAAGCCCCATATTTTTTCAGCAATCATAAATCTGTCAAATACTTTACCTTTTCCGTTTAAGAGAAGCTCAAGTATCTTATATTCAGTTGCAGTCAGGTTTATTCCCTTATTTCCTCTTTTAACTGTTCTTGATATTGAATCAAGTTCAAGATCTGCAATCATAAGGACAGGATTAACAATGGTTTCCCTGTTCCTTCTGTTCAGTGCATTTGTGCGTGCGAGCAACTCTCTGAAACTAAAGGGCTTAGTAAGATAGTCATCAGCTCCGCAATCAAAACCTGTTAATTTGTCATCCTCTGAATCGAGGGAGGTCAGCATTAATATAGGTGTAAGAATATTATTATTTCTGATCTTTTTACATAAGTCAAATCCAGTTATCCCGGGAATTACAACATCAAGTATCATTACATCATATTTCTTTGTAAGAGCAAGTCTTTCGCCCATACTGCTATCAAAAGCAATGTCAACCAGACAATCATGGCTTTCGAAACCAATTTTGACAAAGGTCGATATCTTCTGATCATCCTCAACTAGAAGAATTTTCATCATAGGTCACAGTATGTTCAAGTAAATTTAATAATATTTTGCAAAATGCTATAATAATATCAAATTCAATTAAACTTCTTAATTTTTAATAAGGGCAAAATAACTCATAAAAGATTTAACAAAAAAATTTATCGGCTGTTAAATTAAGAAACAACTTCGCAGAAAAAAGAATAACTTTACAAAATCCTTAAATATGATATTACAGGTTTAGTTTTTTTTGAAGTTATTTTAAGACAAAAAATCTGATCATGATTCCAAAAACCGGCAAGTCAATTGATATCCTTCTTGTTGAAGATAATCCCGGAGATGTACGTCTTATTAAGGAAGTGTTGAACAGTACTAAGATGTTAAGTTCGATACATAATGTAAATGATGGTGTTGAAGCGATGGACTATCTCCACAGGAAAGGAAAGTACAATACTGTTTCAAAACCTGATTTTATTATTCTGGATCTTAATCTTCCCAGAAAAGATGGTCGTGAGGTACTTGCTGAAATTAAATCAGATATTGCATTACAGCATATTCCGGTACTGGTAATGACCATTTCCCAATCTGAAGAAGATATTCTTAAGTCGTACAATCTTCATGCTAATTGTTACATTACTAAACCCATTGACTTAAACCAATTTATAAAAGTAATAAAATCGATCGAGGATTTTTGGTTTTCAGTTGTGAAACTGCCATCAAGAAATGAAGGCGTAAAGATTCTGAATAGCAAATAACTCATTTATCATCTCTTCTGATAATTTTACTTGCTTCTGATTTATTAATTTTTGATATACTTTAAGACCACAAAAAACACAAATAATGAATCAACCTCAAATACTAACTGAAGATAACGCCGCCAAAAATAAATTCGATATTCTGCTGGTTGAAGATAATCGGGGTGACGTAGTTATTTTTAAAGAGATATTGAGATCGGCTGGCATCATATTTACGCTGACAAATGCTGAAACACTTGAGGAATCTCTGGAGTTTTGCCACAAGGGTCAATTTGATGTGATACTTCTCGACCTTGGACTCCCTGACAGTTCAGGTCTGGAAACACTTAAGAAAATTCAAATTTCAAATGGAGTTCAAATTTCGAATGTCCTTCCGCCTATTGTGGTTATGACCGGCTTAGACGATGAAGATACGGCACTTGAAGCATTAAGAGTTGGTGCCCAGGACTACCTGGTAAAAAGCACGCTTACATCAGATAACATTCTCCGATCAATAAAATATGGAATAGAACGTAAAAAGTTACAGAATCTTCAGGAAAAAAACGCCAGCCAAATTTCAATCATATCATCAACTACTTCAGCTTTAAATGATTGTGACGATATATCTTTAATATATTCAATAATCAGTCAAAGCATAACCAAACTTATTCCAAATGGTAATGTATTATCGATTGAGCATGTTTCACGACTTAATTTCCGAGTCTCAAATATCGAATGGCTTTTACCATATTTTGACAAAGTAAAACTTCTTACAAATATTGATCTTGAGGAGAAATTCGATGCAGATAAGGTTGATAAAAGCATCATGAATTACTTCTTTGACAGGAAACTACATGAGATCAAGGGAGGATTATATGAATTCTTTTCAGGCAGATTCGATCAATCAGCTTGCATTGAATTGCAACAAGAGCTGAAGATTAATAATTTATATACAATTGGTTTTAACAAAAATAATTTCGTCTATGGAGCAGTCATTATTGCTACTTCCGACAGTATTTGTGATGACAATAAAAAAATTATTGAGACGATAGTAAGTGAGGCTTCGTTAAGCATAAACAGAAGATTAATTTACAACAATTTGCGATTGAGTGAAGCACGGGTCCGCAAATTGAATGCCGAACTGGAACAAAAAGTCAAGGACAGGACTAAGGACCTTGAGGCCACAAACTATAAGCTTGTAAATGAGCTCAAAGAAAGAAAACTGGCACAGAAGGCTTTGAAAGAGAGTGAAACTAAACTAATAGAGCTTAATGCCACAAAAGACAAGTTTTTTAATATTGTAGCCCATGATCTGAAAAATCCATTCACCAGCCTTCTTGGATCAACTGAGCTCCTATTTGAAAATATTGACAAGATGGATCTGGAAAGTATCAAAAGACTTGCGCAGATACTAAACGACTCTTCTAAGAGTGGATACGCAATATTACTTAACCTCCTTGACTGGTCAAGGTCTCAGACAGGACTAATAAAATTTAATCCGGTAAGGATTAACCTGAAAAGTGTAGTTGATGATCATATATCTGATTTTCATCTCTCTTCTTCCAATAAAAACATAACTATTATCTCTGAAATAGAACAAGATTTGATCATATTAGCCGATGAAAATATGATCAATACTATTATGCGTAATCTGTTAAGTAATGCTGTAAAGTTTACTCACAGATATGGTCAAATAGTTATCAGTGCGACTGTCAAACCGAATGAAATTGTTATATCAGTAAAGGATTCAGGTATAGGCTTATCATCGGAAAGTCTTGATAAAATCTTCAGTATCGACTCAAAACACTCTAAACCAGGGACTGATAAGGAACAAGGGACCGGTCTGGGCTTAAAATTATGCCAAGAATTTGTCCAGAAGCAGGGTGGGGAAATTTGGGTTAACAGCGAAGAAAACAAGGGAAGTATATTTTCATTTTCAATCCCGATAAAGGTTCCCGTAGAAGCAGAATAAAAAAATTCAGAACATTCAGAATCAATGTTTCTGCCCCTTAGGCTTCTTAATCTTAATTTAATACACTCTTAATTCAGTTTTAATGCCTTCCGGAGGTTTATAGCCTAAGTTAGCGGTATGATACTTTATATAAAAAATATGGTTTGCACCCGTTGCAAAATCGTGGTAAAATCAGAACTTGAAAATCTGGGCCTAAAATACAAATATGTAGAGTTAGGTGAAGCTGAATTAGATACGGACATCACTCCTATCCAGAAGGAAAATTTAAATATGGCTTTAAAGAGATCAGGTCTCGAGCTGATAGATGATAAAAAAAGTAAATTGATTGAAAAAATCAAGATTCTGATTGTTGATCTTGTTCACTATTCAGATGAACCTTTAGGTAAGAAACTCTCTGACTATCTCAGTGAGAAAATGAATTACGATTATACATATCTGGCAAACCTGTTTTCAGAAGTACAGGGAACAACTATTGAAAAATTCTTTATAACACACAAAATAGAAAGAGTTAAAGAACTACTGATATACGATGAACTTAATTTAAAAGAAATAGCATATAAGCTCCATTACAGTAGTGTGGCACATCTCTCAACACAATTTAAAAAGCACACAGGACTAACTCCTTCACTGTTTAAACATCTTGGCCTTAAACGTCATGTTGTTTTGGAGAAAGTACTAATGATGTAACAATTATAATCAGAAACTATTTGACCCGATAAAGCACCCAACTTTGTCGCTACATATGAGAAAGTTAATCACTATTTTATGCCTTGCGTAATCATTCAGCTATGTTTCAATCGGTAAACAGACTGCACCCGGCATTCAGGACATTGTGAACTGGATAAAGATTGGTGAAGCCATTGTTGAATTTCAGAATATGAATGATGAAATTACAGTAACTAATTCTGACAAGTACGTTTTTATAAAATTTACAGTCACTTGAGTCTCCGGTAAATCTCACGAATATGGAATTCTATTATGAGACAGGGGAAAAACAAGGGCGTAAAGAAACAGCCATGAGTCAAATTATTAAAAATATGAGAAATATCCGAGGGCCCCGGATATTTTTTTTTGAGAAAACATTATAAAAATCCTCATAAATGTGGGAATTATATAAACTTTAATAAAATTAATGTAACTTTTATAATCAAATCCAACTTTATATTTGTTGTGTATTACTTTTTAAAATCAAAATTCCGACAGCATTAGATATACTGGTTTTTTATGAAGAAACTATATAAAAATAAAGAATCTGGTTATCAGAATGAACACGGGATTAATGAACTACATATAATAGAGAAAATCGGATATTAATCAAACCACCGGGAGATGACACTTTATATTAAGCATATGTACTGCAACCGCTGCCGAATGGCGGTAACCTCAGAATTCGAAAAGCTTGGTGTCCGGGCTTCCTTTGTTGGTGCAGGAGAAGTTAAGACACTCAATGTTGTATCGGCGGGCCAGCGTGAAAAACTCAGGCTTGCATTGCAGAGGTCAGGATTTGAACTGATAGACGAGAAAAAAAGCAAACTAATAGAAAAAATCATAGGTACCCTTCCGGAAATGGTATATTATTCAGACGAACAATTGAAAAACAAACTTCCCGGATATTTAAGCAAGAAACTCAATCACGACTACACTTTTCTGTCGAAATTATTTTTTGACGTAAAAAATATGACAATTGAAAAATTTTTCGTCACAAATAAGATCGAAATGGCGAAAGAGCTGATAGTGTATTATAATCTAAATTTAACCGAAATTGCCTACCAGCTAAATTATAGTAGCGTCGCATGTTTATCAAATCAGATTAAAGCTGTTACCGGATTTCCACCACTTCATTTTGAAAAAATAACAAGAAAAAGAAGACACATCGAAGTAATGTGTGAATGATGTAATTCTTTTCAAAAGTTTTGTAACAAATTTAGACGTTAAGAGCCCATCTTTGTATATTAATTCTAAGACTAGTACAGGGAAGAAAAGTTTAACAAATGACTTTATTTCAAATAGTTATAACCTTAAAATCGTAAAGTATGAGCACATCAAAAGTATTATTAGGATTACTGGCTGGCGCTGCCGCCGGTGTTGTACTGGGAGTATTGTTTGCCCCTGAAAAAGGGTCAGTGACAAGAACGAAACTTGCACAGGCTGGTGAAGATTATGCAGAAACCGTAAAAGAGAAATTCAATGAATTTATTGATACTGTTAATGAAAAATTCGACACGGCAAAAGAGGATATGGGTAAAGGAAAACAAAAAGCTGAAGTATAGAAATTCCAGATTAAACAACCATGGAAGAACGTGAAAATACACTTGGAGCTCTTCTTGAAAGAGCAGAAGAATATGGCAAAACAACTTTAGAACTGGTTAAATTAAAAACAGTAGATAAATTGTCTGATGCTATATCATCATTTGCATCACGCATGATTGCCATAGTCTTTTTTGTCATGTTCTTTATTCTGGCTTCAATTGGACTCAGTGTCTGGCTGGGAGAGCTTCTTGGCAAAATCTGGTTAGGATTCCTGTTGGTTGCAGCGTTTTATGGTCTTATCGGAATTATACTGTTCTTCATTCTACACAATCCGGTTAAAAAACAATTCAGCAATATGATTATAAAACAAGTACTTAAATAGCAGCAATATGGAATCCATAACTTCAACCTCCGAATTGCATAAAGCAATACGGGAAATGGAAGAAAAACAAGTTATGCAGGGCCAGTTTTTAAAGGAACAGTTTAATCTCACTGTTGAAAAACTTAAACCCTCAAACCTGATCAAATCCATTAAACAGGATATTGGCTCAACCGGAATAGTTAAAACGCTTTTGGGTGGAACGCTTGGCTTAGCTGCCGGCTATATCTCTAAAAAATTAATCACCAGATCCTCCCGAAACCAAGCAAAAGGACCATTCAAAGGTCTTCTTGGAAATCTGATACAAGTTGCTATTACCGGCCTTATTGCAAAAAATGGATTTGCTTTAAAAAAAATAGGTACTGGTCTTCTTCAACAAATGTTTAAAAGGAAAAAGGCTTACTAACAAAGATTAATCTGAAACTAGTCAGTTCCACGGTCGGATTGAAGCCTGGTCTTGATTAGTTTCTTTCATTTTGTCCAATTGATGGAACCAAAACCCAGCCTTCCGTTTTACTTAAAGGCATCAATTATTCTAATCGGTTTACTTGCTACTATATTCATTTGTTACATTGCACAGGGCATAATAGTGCCATTCATTTTTTCTGTCATTCTATCAATAATACTTCATCCGGTTGTAAAATTCTTCATCAGATTAAAGATCCACCGGGTTTTGGCAATAATAATCACTTTAACTATCTCATTTCTGATTATCAGCGGACTGGGAATCTTTTTGTTCTCACAGGCGAGTCGCTTTATTGAAAAGCTTCCTGATTTAGTAACGAAATTTTCAGAATTAATCAATCAGTCTATAACATGGGTTTCAGGCTTTCTTGATGTGAGTCCTCAAAAAATCAATTTCTGGATTTCAAGCAGACTCGATAATTTAATAACCGCAGGAAGTTCAGCAATCGGGAAAACAATCATTACCGTTGGCAGTGCTCTGGTTCTACTCATATTGATTCCTGTGTATATCTTCCTTCT
>JBBRVC010000071.1:0-19476 GCA_038247205.1 Bacteroidales bacterium | reverse complement strand
GATTACGACCTCCCTTCGGTCGGTCATGATCCCCAGAGGGTGGTCCTTGCAGCATCGATTTACTACCTTACTCGTTTCACTCATAAGGTATTTTTATTTTCCATCTGCCCTTCGCTCATGTGAACATGGCTCGGCCAGCTGGAAAATAAAAATCCCGCAGAAATCTGCGGGAGTAAATCGAAGCTGCGGAGAGAGGGGGATTCGAACCCCCGGTACAGTTTCCCATACGGCAGTTTAGCAAACTGCTGGTTTAAGCCACTCACCCATCTCTCCAAAAAATTATGCAAAATGATGTGAGCGCCGACAAAAGTAGGAAAACAACAATAAAGTGCAAAATAAAACTGAACTTATTTCAGTACATTGAAAATTAACTCCTGATACGTAGCTATTCCCTTATGATGGCTGAATCTTTACTTTTCTATTTTGATAGTTTTTTGAATGAAAAGGGATTACCATTTTCTGTTACGCCCTGAATTCTCACAACTTATTCAGAAACATAATCCGATGCACAAGATTCAACTCAGAAGGTACAATTGTTTGCCAATATTACTGTTATTTCTTTAACAGAAGCACCACATTCTCAACATGATGTGTATGAGGAAACATATCAACGGGCTGGACTTTTGTTACCGTGTATTGTTCAGACAGCATGTTGATATCGCGGGCCTGAGTGGCAGGATTGCAACTTATATAGACAATTTTCGCGGGTTCGGCCAGGAGCATTGTTTTAACAACATCCTCATGCATACCGGCCCTGGGAGGATCGGTAATAATAACATCCGGCTTGCCATGAATGGCTATAAATTGCTCATTAAGAGTATCTTTAATATCTCCTGCAAAGAAAACGGTATTGCTGATATTATTAAATTGGGAATTGAATACTGCGTCATTTATAGCTTCATCGATATATTCCAGTCCGACTACCTTACCCGCAGACGGGGCAAGATAATTTGCGATAGTTCCGGTACCTGTATACAGATCGTAAACAATCTCATTACCTGTTAGTCCTGCAAACTTTTTTGCAACACGGTATAATTCCAGACCTTGCTTTGTATTTGTTTGGTAGAATGATTTTGGACCGATCCTGAACTTTAACCCGTCCATTTCTTCAATGATGTGATCATCACCCTTGTAAAGAATTGGCTCCTGATCGGCAAGGGAGTCATTTTTCTTTGAGTTTATTATAAAGAACAATGAAGTAACCTGAGGGAACTCTTGTGCAATATGATCAAGAAGCCCGTTTCTCCTCTCCTCCTCATCGTGGAAGAAGACCACTATCACCATAACATTTCCATCAAGGGAATTCCGGACAATAAGGTTTCTCAGGAATCCGGTTTGTTCTCTCAGATTAAAGAACGACAAGCCTTTTTTCTGTGCGTAACGCTTTACACTGTTCCTTATTAAATTTGAAGGCTCAGGCTGAAGATGACACTCTTTGATATCAAGAATTTTGTCAAACAAGCCTGGAATATGAAATCCCAGTGCTTCCTCCTTCTCATAATCATTATCTGAACGAATCTCCTCATCAGTTAACCACCGCTTGTCGGAAAAAGTAAACTCCAGCTTATTCCGGTACAAGTACTCATCAGCTGATCCTAGTATGGGCTCAGTGG
Organism: Bacteroidales bacterium; assembly: GCA_038247205.1. Lineage (GTDB taxonomy): Bacteria > Bacteroidota > Bacteroidia > Bacteroidales > VadinHA17 > LD21. Next base: position 17,863 of record JBBRVC010000071.1, on the reverse strand, counting down.
CAGGTAATTCAATTTTACCGATTCGTATAAGAGTATCGAGAACCTGCTTCTCCTTGTATCGTAACTGAAGTTCGTAAGGCAGATGTTGCCATTTGCAACCACCGCAAACACCAAAGTGTATACATCTTGGAGTTATCCTGTCGGGCGAATATTCATGAAATCGTATAACTTTTCCCTCAAGGTATTTTTTCCTTTTCTTTATTACTCTCAGATCAACAACATCGCCGGGAATAACCATAGGTACAAAAACAACCAGATTATCAACTCTTGCCAGTGCATTTCCTTCCGCTCCAATATCTGTTATCCTGACTTTCTCCAGCAGAGGCATTTCCTTTTTTCTTCCCACGTTCTAAATATAAAATGTAATAATCTGATTATGTGTTTTTTATAAATTTAATATGAACAACAAGCCTGTAATCATGCTTGGCACTAAAGCATCTCCATGATCAAGTCCGGGAAATATTTCTTTTTTACAAATAAGAGGAGATGTACCGGCATTTATCATTTCATTATATATATTTTCAGTTGCTGAAGGGTTAACATGAGTATCGCTGCCCCCATGAACAAAGTACAGGGGTATGTTCGTTTTCCATCCGGCTATACTGTTTCTGGTAAGAGCATCGCGAACAGGGGCAAACTTTGGGGCAGAAGCGAAACCCGATATGAAATCAGCTCGTAATAATCCCGGAATTGAGGTCGTCAGCTGGCTATTTATATTTCCAAGGTTATTTGTGCCGTTGAACAAGCCACTAAGTCTTGTCGCATAAGGTTCGTTTAGTAATTCATTAACTGAATTGGTAAACTGATTATAATATTTGTAGGCATTTATTATGTAAGCAAAATATACAGGCATTGGATAAGACGGAGATAAAACTATACCCTGAAGCAGTGAATAAATATTATATGGTCCTGCTCCGCAAACTGTACCGGCCAGATTAAAATCAGCGGAATAGTCAAGTTCCATAGCTTTATGCAAAGCCAGGGTTGACCATCCACCCTGCGAATATCCAAGAAGATAGTACTCATTTTTCAATGAGATTCCTGCCAGCTCAGTACCTGCCATCTCTTTTGCAGTGTATAGCAAATCAACCAGTGATTGTACTGTTGGTTCCTTAACCAGATAAGGATGAGCGACCTGCGAGGATGCTCCAAAACCCGGATAATCGGCTAATAGCACAACATAACCCATTGACGCTATAACTTCAACCAACTGATAGGCAGGATCCAGTGGATAGTTACTCGGAGCCTGGGCATTTATTGTATTAGTGCCATTCTGAAAAGAAATAACAGGGTATTCACCAGGTACTGAAGGAACACACATTAAACCTGATGCAATAATGCTTTCGCCATTGACAGTTGTCCGGTAGGTTACTTTATAGACTTCAACATCATTTACAACAAAATCATTGAGAGAACTTATCTCCGGATAATAAGAAGAAGCTTCATTCATAAAAGAATTTATAAATGAAGATGTAAGTGTTAACTTTTGTTCTTTTGAAACAAAGTATGAATTTGAAGTATTCTCTTCTTTTGTACATGAGATAACAACTCCGACCAAAAAAAGCAAAACCACGGATTTAGCAAAAGCCTTAATCTTCATTTTATCAATGCTTTACATGAATTAATCAAAACACTTATTTGTGATATTGAAATTAATACAAATATAGGCATTTAGGCGAAAATAACTTTTGATATTCAGTTATGTGCATCTATAAATTTTTCAGGCTCTCTTACTTTTTCTATATTTGCACTCGATTAAAAAATAAATGGTTTCAATACAAAATATTTCAGTTTCATTTGGGAGCTTTGATTTGCTGGACAGTGTTTCATTTCTTATAAATGACCAGGACAGAATTGGTCTGGCGGGTAAAAATGGTGCAGGTAAATCCACACTTCTTAAAGTCATTGCCGGATTACAAAACCCGGCCTCAGGTCAGGTTGACATTCCAAAAGATGTTACGATAGGCTATCTTCCTCAGCAAATGAAAGTAGATGATACTACAACTGTAATGAATGAGGTTATTACAGCCTTTTCTGAACTGCTTACCTTGTCCGAAGAAATTCAGCATTGCCACTCGGAAATTGCCAGAAGGGAAGATTACGAATCAGCCGATTATCTTAAACTTTGTGATTATCTGTCTACTGCAGAGGATAGATATCGTCTGCTGGGCGGTACTAATTATATGGGTGAAGCAGAACAGACCCTTCTCGGGCTGGGCTTTGAAAGAAAAGACTTCGACAGGCCAACGAAGGAATTGAGTGGCGGGTGGCGAATGAGGGTCGAGCTTGCCAAGATTCTGCTTAAAAAACCCTCACTCTTTCTGCTTGATGAACCGACCAATCATCTTGACATTGAATCTATTCAGTGGCTGGAGAATTTTCTTGCAGGATATCCCGGTGCAGTTCTGCTTGTGTCACACGACAGAGCTTTTCTTGATAATATTACAACACGTACAATTGAAATATCGCTTGGAAAGATCTATGATTACAAAGCATCATGGTCGAAATATATTGAACTAAGGGCTGAGCGGCGCGAACAACAGATTGCTTCATTCAGGAATCAGCAGAAGATGATTGAAGAAACCGAGAAGTTCATTGAAAGATTCCGGTACAAAGCTACCAAAGCCGTCCAGGTGCAATCAAAAATCAAACAACTTGATAAGGTTGAACGGCTTGAAGTAGATGAAGAAGATACACGTGCAATTCATTTAAGATTTCCACCGGCGCCCCGTTCGGGCACAGTTGTTATTGAGGCCCATAACCTTACAAAAAAATATGGCACTCTAACAGTTCTGAACAGTGTTGATCTTAAAATATCGAGAGGTGAAAAGGTAGCCTTTGTAGGACGCAACGGTGAGGGAAAAACTACAATCTCAAAAATAATAACCGGCGAGCTGGAACACGAAGGCATAATCAAAATGGGCCATAATGTGAAGATTGGCTATTTTGCACAAAACCAGGATGAGCTTCTGGACGAGAACCGGACAGTTCTTCAGACCATTGATGATGTGGCAAAAGGAGATATAAGAACCAAGATCCGCGATATGCTGGGTGCATTTCTCTTTAAGGGCGATGATGTTGAAAAAAAGGTCAAGGTGTTGTCGGGAGGCGAACGCTCACGCCTTGCACTGGTAAAATTATTGCTTGAGCCATATAATGTTCTTGTTCTTGATGAGCCTACAAATCATCTCGATATGCGTTCAAAAGACATACTCAAACAGGCGCTCATAAAATTTGACGGTACGATAATTGTTGTATCACATGACAGGGATTTTCTTGACGGTATAGTTGAAAAAGTCTTTGAGTTCAGACATAATCGTATTAAGGAAAACATTGGCGGAATTTATGATTTTCTTCGGAAAAAGAAGATTGAGAATCTTAAGGACATAGAGAAAAAAGATAAGATCAGGGAAGTGAACAGAAAGGATGATTTTTCTGTTAATAAGCAGCGTTATCTTGATAAAAAGGAATCTGAAAAGAACCTGCGAAAACTTCGTAAACGACTTGAAGAGTCTGAAAATTCTATTGAACGTATAGAAAGAGAACTTGCAAGCATGGACAGATCGATGATTGATCCTCTAAGTTCCTCACCTGAAGATGAAGGGGTTTACAAAAAGTATCAGGATTTAAAGGTGAAATTAAATGAAGAAATGAACAAATGGACAGTCTATTCAGATGAAGTTGAAAAGTTTTTAAGCAACAATCAGGGATAATGGATCTGCAGTATTTCGAAAAAGAGTACAAAATTCATGTTTATGAAACAGGACCTGATGGCAAACTGAAGTTGCACTCGCTCTTTGATTTCCTGCAGGATATGGCTTCGGAACATGCTGTCAGGCTGGGCTTTGGAAGGGACGATCTGATGAAAGATAACAATACCTGGGTTCTTTCGAGGATTTATGCTGAAATCGCAGAATGGCCCCAATGGGAAGATACCATTGTGATCAAAACATGGCATAAAGGAACTGATAAACTATTCGGAATGAGAGACTTTATGGTATATTACCCCGATAACAGACCGATTGCTTCGGCAGTATCCTCATGGCTTATTATCGATCGGAATACCAGGAAAATTCAGAGACCTGATAATATTCTTCTGAATACTACCCGGTCTACTGTGTTAAATGCACTTCCGCGAAGCGCTGCCCGCCTTGAGCCTGCCGGTGAGGGTGAATTATCATCTCCTTTCAGGGTAAAAGTCAGTGATCTTGATGTTAATCTTCATACAAATAATGCCCGGTATCTGAATTGGGTAACTGATACCTACGACCTCGGTTTTTTAATGAAAAACAAGCCCTATTTGGCTGAAATTAACTATCTTGCAGAATCAGTTTATGATGATGAAATAGTTATTCAGAGATCAGTATGGAACAATAACAATTCCATATACGATCATTCAATTATTAAAAAAAGCGATAACAGGGAACTCTGCCGAATAAGATTAACCTGGAAAGAAATTAAGAATCCAAAAGTTAACTAATTTTGACTATGACTAATTCCAAGACACACAGGATATGCCGTGCACTGTCTGTCGGCATTCTAATGGCTTCATTATTAGTATCATGCAAAACTGCTCAAAATGCAGTTGATTCAAAAGATCTCTCATATATCTATAACCCGGTTAAGAATCCTTTCACCCCCCGTTATAATGTTATAAATGAGAATGACGAAACATCAAATTTGTCGATTAAATTTTTTGCGACGGATCTTTTCTTCTCAGAAGCAAACCCAAAGGGTATGCCTATTGCTTCAGTACAGATAAGTGTGAGACTTTTTAATACCACCGAGGGAAGGGCACTGTCCGATACAGCGTTTATCAACCTTAATATTATCAAAGAAGAGGATAGAAATGAATATCAATATACCATTCCTCTGCCGGTTGCGCCCGGAAACCAATATGTTACAGAGGTCAGAATACTTGATAAACTTCGAATGGTTGTGGTTCAGGCCTTTGTTTCGTTTAACACCTTGTCAAATTATAACCGGTATAACTTTCTTGCAAAGGGGCAGTTTGAAAAGAATGAACTTTTCAACCCTGTTATTCGCATAAATGAATACGTGAACCTGCAATATATCCGTCAGCCGGTTGATTCAATATATGTTTCTTACTACAGGGCATACAAGGAAATTCCGGATCCTCCGTCAATGCTGCTTCCAGAGAAAACCCTTGATTATGAACCTGATATGATCGTACCTCTGTCCTATTCAGATACATTGCCTATGATGTTTCCAAAGGAGGGTGTTTATCTTTTCAGTGTTCAAAGGGGTATCAGGGAGGGTTATTCATTCATGAATTTCGGAACTTCTTTTCCAGGTATGAATACACCCGAAACTATGGCTGAGCCTCTTGCTTACCTGACTACCAGGGAGGAAGTAGATGGGATCATGACCTCTTTAAAACCAAAAGCGGCACTCGATGATTTCTGGATTAAGTGCGGAGGAAATATTGAAAAATCCCGCGAGCTTATCAGAATATTCTATACAAGGACCCTTTATTCAAATTACTATTTTACTTCGTACAAAGAAGGGTGGAGAAGTGACAGGGGTATGATCTATATAATTTACGGCCCCCCTGATAAAGTATACAAGACAATTGACGGCGAAAACTGGGGTTACCTTAAGCCGGTCATTAAATCAACATGGGGAGGAAGGGTTCACTTAAAGGAAGATTACCTTTTCTTCAATTTCAAAAAGAAGGATAACATATTCTCTGATAATGATTACTATCTGAGCCGGAGCGAAACACCTGTTACATTCTGGGATCAGGCTGTACTCTCATGGAGAAAAGGAATAGTGTTCCGACTTGATAATCCGGAAGATATTTAAACCTACTATGCAAAAAGAAACAGATTCAATTTTTGGATTAAGAGCTGTAATCGAGGCCATCAGAGCTGGAAAACAGATTGATCGCCTGCTTATTAAACAGGGACTTCAGGGTTCATTGTATCATGAGTTAATGGCTGAAGTTAAAACACATAATATTGTATATCAGATAGTTCCTGTAGAAAGAATTGAACTGGTTACCAGAAAAAATCATCAGGGGGTATTGGCTTGGCTGTCACTTATTGAATATCAGTATGTGACAAACCTGCTTCCGATGATTTATGAAAAAGGAGAAGATCCATTATTTATCGCGCTTGACGGTGTGTCTGACGTAAGGAATTTCGGAGCTATTGTACGTACTGCAGATTGCCTTGGTGCAAATGCAGTTATTATCCCGGAAAAGGGATCTGCAAGAATAACTGCCGATGCAATAAAAACATCCGCAGGGGCATTGCACTCATTTCCCATCTGCAGGGAGAAAAGTATTGTCCGCTCGATAGAGTATTTAAAAGAATCAGGCCTGAAGGTTATATGTGCAACCGAAAAAACCGGAGAAAATGCCTCAGATTCAGTACTTACCGGTCCTTCTGTCCTGATACTCGGGTCTGAAGAGAAAGGTATAAGTCGTGAGCTGGTATCACTATCAGACCATCAGGTTAAAATACCGATGTCCGGAAACATTGCATCACTCAATGTTTCCGTTGCAACGGGCATCCTGCTTTATGAAATAATGAGGCAACGGTCACTTACTAGTCGATAATACCCCTGATCCTCTGATCAAGGGCTGCCTGGTCTGCAGCGAAGGAAGCCAGTCCCGCAAGGGATAACAGAGTATCTGGTGCGATTTTTCCTTCACTTATTTTCTGAGCCCATCTTGAATGTACGGGAATTTTTCCGTCAGCTGCTATTGATGTTTTCTCATCACGCGAAAGCATCGGGAACATATCTTCACAACCCTCTTCATGCGCTATGTGAATCAATTCGCTGGCTGTATCCGGAACCTTTGCAGCAAACCTTTCAGCAAGACTGATAACTTTATCATTAACCTCCCAAAATTTCTCCAGATGAGCATCTTTTGAAGATTCATAAAGATTAATATCGTAGTTTTCATGAAGTCTGGAGGTGAATTTACCCTCTAAATTCTTGTGTCCTTCTGCTGCGACTTTCGGAGGCATGGTAAAAACATCAACTCCTGCCAGCAAATCAAGCTGCTTATAGTTTCTCAGACTGGCCGCTATCAGTTTTGTCTGCCATGGATTTTTAGCAGAAAAACCTGTAACCCAATTCTGGGAGGCAATTACTGCCATTTCACCGGCACCAAATCCATCACCAAGCTTATTATCTAAGATATAAGCACCAATTCTGCCAAGAAAAACGTTCAGGTAGTCGGGACGGGATATACTGGTAACAATTACGTTCTCACGAGCACTGAAGCCAAGTGTCAGATTAACCTTTACCCCTGCATCCTTCAGATGCCTGGCTCCTATTAATCCTTCAGCCGTATATGGAACTTTTACAATAAAATGATCGGGACAGATGTCATGTAATCTACGTCCGTAATTTTCAATTGCTTTAATATCATGGGCTGTGTCGGTATGGAGTTCCACGCTTACATATCCTCCAAACCTGTTCGCAAGTCTTAATCCGTGCCTTGCATTCAGGATAAATGAGATCTCTTTTATCTTCTCTTCCAGAGGCAATTCCCTGACAATACTTTTAGCTTCAGATATGAAAACATCATAATATCCTTTCTGTATTTCATTGTTTAACAATGAATTATTAGTAGTCAGGGCACTCATTTCAGCAGTCCATATAGCATCAGCTTCATCCGGGTCACCGGTATCAAGCCACAGTTCAGTACCTGTATTCCGAAGTGATTGCCAGAAGGGGTCCTGTTTCCCGTTGTGATGTTTCTCGCTCAGGTTCTTCCAGACAAAATCGCTAATTCGCGTGTTGAGGTCAGCCATGATTATAGGTATTTATGTTAGTTAATCTTTTCAATTCCATTTTTTGAAAGCGCAAGAATATCTTCTCCCGAAGGTTGCTGAAATACTTTTAACTCAAACGCATTCATTACCGATAAAATATGCTCAAATATTTCCGATTGAACATTTTCATAAGTTACTGCATCAGTTTTATTTTTTAAAGCCCAGCCGGCCATAAACCATATAACAAGTGCAGGTGCAAGGTGTGACAGACGGGTAAATACCTTCTGTTCCAGAAAAATATCGTCCCATTGTGATGTTGTTCTTTTAACAATCCGGGTAACAATATTTAATATTATAGCTTTGGCTAACATGTTAGAAAGCCAGCTGAGAATAGTTACAATAAGTACCAAACCGATAGTACTCAGCAATGCAGAGAAACTATAACTTAACCCGGATTCAATTAAAAAATCCTTTAACCAGATTGCCGGATCGTTTGAAAATAACATAGACAAATGCCTTTATTTATGCCGGCAAAATTATAAAATAATTACACTGTCTCACCGAATATTTTTAGCTTTACAGGAATTTGATCAAAACTATCAATATATGAGAGCTTTAACTATAGCATTTCTGACATTTATGACCATTTCAGCAACTGGACAAATTAGTTTTGATAAGTATTTCAGCAATAAAGTATTAAGATTTGACTTTATGCTGGCAGGAAACAATGTTAAGACAACTGTTTATCCTGTAGGAATGAAAGAGGAACCATTTTGGGCCGGTTCAGCAAATACCCTTATTGATCCTTTCGGTTATGGAAATCTGAAATACGAATTATTTGACATTATAGAAAATAAACTGATTTACTCAAGAGGATTCAGCACGCTATATCAGGAATGGCAAACAACTGCAGAGGCTAAGATCATGGAAAGAAGCTTCTATGAAGTAGCGACAATGCCATTTCCCATAAATAAAGTAAGATTTATTCTCAGTATGAGGCAAAGAAACGGATCTTTTGAAAAGCTGTATGAAACTGCAATTGATCCCAACGATTATTTCATAAGAAAAGAAAAGCCTGTTAATGCAGGTTTTTTAAAAATTCATGGTGCAGGCAATCCAGCGGAATGCTTCGATCTGGCATTTATTGCAGAAGGTTACACATCAGCTGAAATGGAGAAATTCAGGAATGATGTAGCGAAAATGGCAGATGTCCTGTTTAACGAACCACCATTTTCAAAGTATCAAAACAAGATCAATATCTGGGCTGTCGAAGCTGTTTCAGAAGAATCAGGGACAGATATCCCGGGAGAAAAGCTCTATGTAAATACTGCGCTTAATTCGACATTTTATACTTTCAATCTTGACCGTTATCTTACCACAACTGATATTAAATCTGTTAATGATTATGCAGCAATAGTTCCTCATGATAATATAGTTGTTCTTATTAATACCGCAGAGTATGGAGGAGGCGGAATATACAACTATTACAGTGGTACATCAGCTGATAACATACTTTCATCAAAGGTATTCATCCATGAACTGGGACATGGCTTTGCCGGACTTGGTGACGAATATTACTCATCATCAGTGGCTTATGAGGAATTCTACCCGTTGAAGGTTGAACCGTGGGAACCCAATATAACAACCATGGTTGATTTTGGGTCGAAATGGGAAAAGTTGGTCACAAAAGGGGTTCCGGTACCAACGCCCTCAGAAGAAAAGTACAAAGAGGTAACCGGGGTGTTTGAAGGAGGAGGTTATTCAGCCAAAGGTATATATCGCCCCGAAATGGATTGTCGAATGAAGAGTAATAGTCCGAAAGGATTCTGCACTGTTTGCCGGACTGCAATAGAAGATATGCTTGATTTTTATACAAAATAGAAAATAACTGAAATACTGTGTAAGCACAAGGAAGCTTACACAGAATTTTTCAGAAATAAACCGGGTTTTCAGAAATGAGCTTAAGCGCTTTTTCTGTCCAATATGTAGAAAAGGACCAGGCTCAGTCCACCAAAGAAGAAAATCATTGATGCATAACTGGTGTCTTCATCAAGAACATTTGATGTAGCAAGAACTGATCCGAGGATAATCCCAACGGCTATACCCATTGATAACATCCCGATCTTAAGAGTGAATTTTCCCCATTTGAAAAAATTACCAAAGCCTTTTTGTCCGGTATTAAATAGAGTTGCGTCAGCACCTTTTTCTATAAGAGCCATTCTCTCCTTATTCCTAGTTGTATAAAAAACGTACATAATTCCGAAGGCGGTTGCGGAAAGTGCGATAAATGTAATTACTGCTTCCATGATTTTAATATTAGTTTAAGAACGTATTTGCACCTTAGACATAGGATGATTTGCTGAGGTTACAAAAAACAGTAAAAAATAAAATTAATTTTTATTGTAACCGATTTATAACTTTGAGCGTCAAACCGGCAAAATGGGTTATAAAGGAGATATATATTACATAAAGCAGATCACGGAAGGTAATACTATCGCCTTTACGAATCTGGTTGACCGTCACAAAGACAAAGCTTTTAACCTAGCATTCAGGATCTGCGGTTCAAGGGAAGAGGCTGAAGAAATAACTCAGGATGCATTTTTGAAAGCTTATAAAGCCCTGAGTAGTTTTAAGATGAAGAGCAGTTTTGCAACCTGGCTTTACAGAATAGTTTATAATACAGCCATTTCACTTGTAAGGATTAAAAAGAAGGGTGTTCTTTCAATTGAAGATTTTCCTGCAGATGCAACAGATTTTATCGGGAATAATACCACTGAAGAGGAAGCAGAAGCTGAATACAGAAATTCTTTGGTTAACTTCGCACTTCAGAAGTTAACAGAAGATGAAAGAGGATTGATATCTTTCTACTATTATGAAGAGATGACGATTGATGAGATTGCGGATATTACAGGAATAAGCAAGTCAAATATAAAAGTGAAACTCTTCAGAGCAAGACAGAAAATGATGGAGATAGTTGAAAAAGTTGAAAAGAAAAATCTGATATATCATGGAGAAACAAGATAAAATCGATACAGATTTACTGAAGAAATATATGAATCCGGGATTTATTGAGAAAACTCCTGAAGGATTCACAACAAAAACCATGACCCATATACAGTTGGAAGCGGGTTCGATGAAAGTTCCTGTTAAATCAGCATTTACCAGGCAGATACCTATTATCTCTGTTGTTATTATTTTCACACTGGTGCTGGCTTCCTTTGCCCTTTCAACAAATGATTACAGCCAGTCGCCGTCTCTTTTTAACAAAATCTCACAAAGATTGGATATTACTTTCCCAAGTATAAACCTCACAGATTATTTTAGTCTGAGGTTCCCTTCATGGATGCCCTGGTTATTAGTTGCAGTAATTATTCTCTCGGTTTTTGATAAAGCCTTCGTGATGTATTTTCACAAGGGAGAAAAATAGTCCTTCTTAAAAATTATAATGCTCCCACCCTCATGAGAGACATATGCGGTCAATTACTATGTCAGCGCAGATTTAAGATCAACTTTTGACAAGAGTCCTTTTGCATTTAGTGAGCGGCTCATAGCAGACAGTATCTCTTTCTGACCCGTTTTTACTTCACAGCTTCCCTTAAAATGCACAATGAGGGCACACTGTTCAGCCTGAACAGAATCATGTCCGCATATTTCGACCAGTGATTTAATTACATGATCGAAAGTATTAATGTTATCGTTCAAGAGCACCAACGAATTTAATTCAGTGCTTTGATTTTGATTATCATCCCGGTGTAATGGTCTTTCTTTCATTCTAGTTTTTCAAATAATTGTCTTGCAGTTTCAACAGGAACTTCATTTTTCCCCATCCAGGCTCCCACCTTTGCTTCACGGTAACCATTACGAATCAGCAAGTCGTTATATTCTGCCGCACTTTCAAAAGTAATGAATTTTCCAATCAAATACACAAATCTTCCTTTTTCATCAGTGAAAATATCAAGCCCCCTGTTTCCGGCTATTTTAATCATTCCTTCCACAACATCCTCACTCAGAGGTTTTTCGGTTCTGCTAACCTCAATTCTGAAAGCAAGAGTTGGCGGGACTGTATCTATAATGGTTTTATTAACAATACGGGTTTCCCTGAAAAGTGGTAGTATACCCCAATCCTTCTCCATGGCAACTGCTCTTTCAGAAGAAATTGACTTATTTCCGGCGAATGAAACTACGAATGAATCCTTAAAACCTTTGGACTTAACTGCGCTCAGAGCCTTAGACGCATCAGCCAACCGCCTGAACATCCCGGCATAATATATTGTAATATCCTTACCTGCAACCCTGAAACCATAGATCGGTGTTATTCCCTTAAAGTAAGAAGGGGCAACCGGATTACGGAACACTGCCATCTGAATACGATAAATCAAACCTTCAGGAACCTCAGGGTCAATGGCTATTTTATCGGTTGTACTATACACGGGTTTCTCAACCACCTCGAAAACAGAGAAGACTTCTATCAATTTAACCGGGTCCTTAGGTTTTTCAACAACAGAATCCTTTTCAACTACCGGTGCAGACACAGGAACTTTAACCGGAACAGCAGTTGGAACAGCTTTTACAATTGCTGTACTGCCCGGCTTTAATATTTCAGCTTCATTAAACTTCCGGTCTGCTTCTTTCTGATATGAATCGGCCAGTGTGTTGTTTTGCGGTAATGGAATTCCTCTTAATGAATCTGCCAAAATCTGGAACTTGAGTCCCTCATCAATAAGTTTCTCATAATCAGGAGGTAATGGAGGATTGTTTAATTTTATCTTTTCTGTTTCAACAGGTTTAACAGTGTCAGTAACAGTCTCGGCAATGATTTTGACCTTCACTTCCTCTTTTTCAGTTGCCGCCTGTTGAGGGAGATTTCCGGTTTTGGCAACACACTGCTGAATATAAGTGGGTACGTCATATTCCCTGGCGATTTTTCTGCCTGCTGAATCTCCAAATTTTGTATAGGAATTTATTGCTTCGCTGAATTGTCCTGATAATTGCTGAGCTCTTCCAAGAAAAAACAGGACATCGGATGGCAGGGATTTAATAACACCCGCTGCCTGTATAGCCTGTTGCAGGAGCGATGAAGCTTTATCAGGATGTCTGTTAAGTTTTACCAGGCAGACTCCGGAATAATATTTATATTGTGGGTCTTTCGGATAGAATTTCAAAAGCTCACTGAACTGACTATAAGCAATTTCGTACTTTCCATCTGAGAAAGCTTCTATAGAAGACTGTCGGGTAGGTTTTGAAATATTCTGTGCCTGCAGATCACTAAAATATGAACCGGAGCAAAAAATTATCAGCCAAAAGGCAACCTGTTGCCTCAATTTAATACAAGAGATAAAATACACCTTCACAAATGACTTATTTTCAAATTATTAGAATAACCGCAAAATTAACATTTAAAGAATAGCTGTTGATAACAAATATCTGTTTTTTTTCACAAAACAATTCTAACTTCGTAAATTTAACCAATATTAAAATAAAAAAAATTATGACTCCCTTAAAAGCCGGCATGAAAGCTCCCTGGTTTGAAGGCATTGACCAGGATGGAAATGTTGTGAAAATGAGTGATTTCGCAGGCAGAAAGATAATCTTATACTTTTATCCGAAAGATGATACACCGGGATGCACGGCTGAAGCCTGTAATCTGCGTGACAATTATGATCCCCTGCTTGAAAAGGGATTTGCAGTTGTTGGAGTAAGTATGGATACCGAAAAATCTCACAAAAAATTTGCCCAAAAATATTCTCTTCCTTTTCCCCTGATAGCGGACACATCAAAAAAGATCCTTGATGATTATGGTGTATGGGGCAATAAGCTCATATTCGGAAAGAGCTCCCTGGGTATAACCCGGACAACTTTTGTTATTGATGAACAGGGCATTATAAAACATGTGCTTGATAAAATTGAAACGAAGAATCATACTTCGCAGATATTAAATTTGTATTATAAATAAAATTGATAATATGACTAAAGAAAGAAAAGAGATCAACAAGGAAAAATTAAAAGCCCTTGAGGTAACACTTGGAAAGATTGAGAAGGATTTCGGGAAGGGAACTATAATGAAACTGGGTGATCATGCAATCGATAATATTCAGATAATCTCAACCGGCTCTATCGGTCTTGATGCAGCCTTGGGTATTGGTGGTTTACCAAGAGGCAGGGTAATTGAAATTTATGGCCCTGAAGCATCAGGAAAAACAACACTTGCAATTCATGCCATCGCCGAGGCTCAGAAAAATGGTGGCATTGCAGCTATAATCGATGCAGAGCATACCTTTGATCGCAACTACGCTGAGAAACTGGGTGTTGACGTTGAAAATCTTTTGATTTCACAGCCCGATAATGGCGAACAGGCTCTCGAGATCACTGATAACCTCATTCGCTCAGGAGCACTTGATATTATTGTTATCGACTCCGTTGCTGCATTAACACCGAAAGCAGAGATTGAAGGTGAAATGGGTGATTCAAAAATGGGACTTCAGGCAAGATTAATGTCGCAGGCACTCAGAAAATTAACGGCTAATATTAATAAAACCAACACTTCGTGTGTGTTTATTAACCAGTTAAGAGATAAGATAGGTGTAATGTTCGGAAACCCTGAAACTACAACAGGTGGTAATGCCCTTAAATTTTATTCATCCGTGCGATTAGATATTCGCAGAACAAGCCAGCTTAAAGAAGGAGAGGAAATTATCGGAAGCCGGACCAGAGTTAAAATTGTAAAGAATAAACTGGCTCCCCCATTCAGAAAGGCTGATTTTGACATACTTTATGGTGAAGGTATATCCCAGCTTGGTGAAATTGTTGACCTGGGTGTCGAATTCGAAATAATCAAAAAGAGCGGATCGTGGTTCAGCTACGGTGATACCAAAATCGGACAGGGCCGTGATTCAGTTAAGCAGATCCTCAGGGACAACCCTGAGCTATATGACGAACTGAAAGCTAAGGTCAGCGAAGCACTCAAAATCAAGAAGTAATACAGAGATTAACCAGCTTATGCGGTTTGTTGACTTATAAAACATTTCAGACTCCGTGGGGCTTATACAGATATCTCACGGAGTTTTTATTTTAACTTAATAATGTACTAATACTCAGACACATGCCAAGGTCACTCCTCCCCCTCATGCTTGCTTTAATTTTGTTCACAGTCACCTGTAAACAGAAAGAAACAACGGTTGCTCCTGTCACACAATTTAATAATGAACTGACAGCTGAAGAAAAGGCAACAGGTTTGATGACACCTGAAGTAATGATGAAATTCGGAAGGCTCGGATCATTTGCACTCTCTCCTGATGGAACCACATTACTTTACTCTGTGACTGATATCGATCTTCCGACTGAAGGCAGACTAACAAACATTTTTAAGGTTCCGGTAACGGGAGGGGAAGCTGTTCAGCTTACTACCGAAGGCGGTAGTTCACCCCAGTGGTTTGATGGGGGTAAGTCGATAGCTTTTGTGAATAAGGGTATTTTATACACTATTAAAAGCGACGGATCAGGCCTGGCAGCTTTCGAGGGACTGGAAAATTTTGAGAATTATAACATTTCCCCTGCAGGCAATAAAATTTATTTTACAAGGAGAGTCAAGCTTGAACAGACTGCAAATGAGAAATATAGCCTGCCTAAAGCTAAAGTAAGGATAATAGATGATCTTATGTACCGTCACTGGAACTACTGGAGCGACTATTCGTACAGCCATATCTTTGTGGCTTCTATTAATGGCAAAGGGATCTCAGGTGAAAAAGATATTATGGAGGGACAGAAGTTTGAATCGCCGACGGCACCTAATTTTGATGAAACAGAGATTAGCTGGAGCCCTGACGGAAGTTACATAGCTTATACATCAAAAAGACTCAGAGGAAAAGAAGATGCACGAAGTACTAATACTGATATATTCCTGTATGAAATTGAAACAGGAAAGGAAACCAATATTACAGAAGGCAACCATGGATATGACCGCTATCCTGTATTTTCTCCCGATGCCACAAAGATTGCTTATCAGAGCATGGAAAGAGATGGTTATGAGGCAGATCTGGATCGTCTCTGTGTTTACGACATAAATAATGCCACCCGAACAGGGGTTTCAAAGGACTGGGATTTTGATGTAGAGAGTATTAACTGGGCTGATAATCAGACTATATATTTCACTTCTGCATATCTTGGGACTACTCAAATTTTCAAAACTGATCTGAATGGCAAGGGAGTTGATAAACTGACCGAAGGAGTTCATGATCTGGGACCAATCTATCTTAAATCAGGCAAACTTATCTCCGGCATAATGTCAATGTCGATGGCACAGGAGGTTACTGCTGTTGATATGAATTCAGGAGAGCTGAAACAGCTAAGTTTTATTAACAGGGAGTTATATGAGTCAATAAAAATGGGGAAGGTTGAGGAGAGATATATAAAGACAAAGGATAATAAAGATCTCCAGATGTGGGTAATTTATCCTCCTGACTTTGATCCGTCAAAAAAATATCCGGCACTCCTCTTCTGCAAAGGCGGTCCTCAAGGTCCTCTTGGACAGGGATGGTCGTACCGCTGGAACTACCAGATAATGGCTGCCAACGGATACATAGTGATTGCGCCTAACCGGCGGGGCAATTCCGGATTTGGCCAGGCATGGAAGGAGCAAATCTCGGGCGATTACGGGGGATTAAATATGCAAGATTACCTGGATGCTACAGATGCTATGGCAAAAGAACCATTTGTCGATTCTGACAGGCTTGGAGCTGTGGGTGCCAGTTACGGTGGCTATTCTGTTTTTTACCTTGCGGGAATGCATAGTGGAAGGTTTAAAGCCTTCATTTCACACTGCGGAATGTTCAATTTTACAAGCTGGTACGGATCAACGGAAGAACTCTGGTTTCCTGATAAGGATATTGAAGGACCATACTGGAATACTCCGAACAGCTATAAGTATTCTCCGCACCTGATGGTTGACAAATGGGATACACCTATATTAATTATTACAGGAGCCAATGACTTCAGAATTCCATACACCCAGAGTATGGAAGCGTTTCAGGCAGCACAATTGCATGGAGTGCCAAGCAGGCTCGTGTTCTTCGAGGATGAATATCACTTTGTTGTGAAACCTCAGAACTCAATAATCTGGCACAGGGAATTCTATGATTGGCTTGAAACGTACCTGAAATAAGAATGAGGTTGTCTCAAAAGTTCAATTAAGCAATTTCATGTTCACCCCAACTCCGCTGAAGCGGGGCAGGCTCTCCCATTAGCCTTTTGAAATACCTTTTTATGAATTTTCGACTTTTTTCGATAATAATTCTAAAATTCCTGTCACTTTTTCTCCGATTGGAAGTTCACCGTCGATCCAATTTATTTTTACGCCTCTGCGTTCCATTCCTCTGAACCATGTCATTTGCCGTTTTGCAAACTGATGGATTGCGATCTCAAGGTCAGCTACCATCTTGTCATACTTAAGTTCTCCAATCAGGTATAGCGTAATAAACTTGTATTCAAGGCCATAATAAATAAGGATTTCTTTACTTACCCCTTTGTCAAGCAATTGTCTTACTTCATCTACCATCCCTTCATCAAGTCGCTGATGTAATCTTTGAGTAATCTGTTTTCTGCGCTTATCTCTTTCTGATGTTACTCCGATTACAAGGGAATTTATTAATGGTGCTTCTGTCTGCTTTCTTGATTTTGTCTTATTGAAGTGCTCTATTTCTATTGCTCTTATGACCCGCTTTTTAGAATCAATATCAGTTGAATTATGCAGGTTTTTATATGTTGAAAGAATTTCGGCAAGTTCCTTCATTGATTTCTTCTCCAGCTTCACCCGGAGTCCGCAGTCAGGTGGTACTTCAAACATCTTATATCCCTTTATGATACAATCTACATACATACCCGATCCTCCGCATATGACAGGAAAGACATTCCGATTTTTCAGATCATTATAAATCAAGGTGAAATCTCTCTGAAACTCAAATATATTATACTTATACCCCGGATCAGCAATATCAATAAGATGATAAGGTATTTTTTTCCCTTCAAGAATATAATCGCCGTAATCCTTCCCTGTTCCAAGGTCCATGCCACGGTAAACCTGGCGTGAATCTGCACTTAATATTTCGCCATTCAGTTTT
>JBBRVC010000070.1:0-19708 GCA_038247205.1 Bacteroidales bacterium | reverse complement strand
GAACCCTTAAATTCTCCCTGAGTATCACCGGTAATCCAGAAATCGGACCATACCAGCAAGCCATACCTGTCGGCAGCTTCAAAGAATTCATCGCGCGGAGTTACGCCACCGCCCCATATTCTTACAAGGTTAATATTTGCATTACGGCACAAGTGCATCTCATGGTCGTACCTAAGCGAGTCCCGGTTAAGCATCATGTCAGGTACCCAGGCACCACCTGTCAGATGTATCCTCTGTCCGTTCACAAAGAAATCCCTTCGCCATGTACCCTTTACATCAACAGCTTTGGTTGATACTGTCCTTATACCGAAAATAAAAGATGTATCATTGATTAGTCCCCTTGTGTTCGAATACAAAAACCTTATTTTGTATAAGTTTGGTTTACCATAGCCATTAGGCCACCATAAAGCTGGATTTAGAATATTAAACTCTTTTGTGTTATCGCTGTCAAGATCAATAAGAACCTTCGATTTCCTGGATAAAGTAACATTTTTTGTGATCTGAATGTTCTTCCCTTTAAAATTTTCAGGACTGATCACCAATGTTAATTTTCCGCTCTCGTCTGCATCATTGTGATTTATCAGAGAAAGGCTCAGTGAGATTCTGGACACAGATGTATCCGGCAGGTTTGGAAGCTGTGTAACCAGTTTCGGCTGACTTATAGTAACCCCGCCCGTAGTTCTGAGATATACTGGCGCCCATAATCCGATATTTCGGTCACGAACCGGCGGGATCCAGTCCCATCCGACCGAGCATAGCATGGTTACATTTTTTCCAATATCGCCTGTTGGTCCGCCATTGGGATAAAAATCATCCAGGGCTTTCAATTGCTCATTTGAGGGTAACCCCGGATAATCAAGGGGATAGATCTTCACGGCTATAGCATTATTCTTTCCCGCTTTAATTACACTGCTCACATCAAAACTATAGTCGGCAAACATACCGGCCATTTTTGATGAATCAGCAAACTGTTTACCATTTACCCATACCGCTGCACGATAGTTTATTCCTTTGAATATCAACTGAAAACTATGCCCCTGGTTTGAAGCCGGAACGTAGAAAGTTGTGCGATACCAGTAAGGTTTCTTCCAGGGATTTGGATCATTTGGCAGGTGACTGTATTGCTCCAGATTATACTTTTTGTTGAATTCATCGGAAGCATCCGGAATGTGCATGTTATTCATTCCCTGGTATGGATCGGGATATATTTTGTTGGCAACAAGTCCTGTCAGAACAGTTGATGGAACTGTAACAGGAAACCAGTATACATTTGATTTAAAATCAGGTTTGCTGATCTCTTCACCGCTTGAACTTATCAGCGATGATGACTGCAATTCAAAACTGGTCAGTTTGACCTGCTTTATAACCACGGCCTGAGGATATGCCAGGCCAGACAAAACCATAAAAACTGAAAGAACTAGAATTACTTTTCTATTCATATTTACAGGATTAATTAGTTAAGATAATCATTTAATCTTTAATAACCGATGATAATTATCAATTTTTATGCGTTAACCCTTTTTCAATTAATAAATGTTCTCTATAAAAGCGTATTGATCGCTGATCATACTTTGTTAGATGGCCATTTCGTCGTATATTTGTATTAGATTAATGAACAAAGATTTCTTAATTTAACCGGAATCTTATTCATACCTCTGGGGCTGATCCTAAGCCAGTCCATATCAGGGAAAGTAACTTTGCGTACCTAAAAACCCGAAAATGGAAGACTCATTAAGATTATGGTCAGAACAACTAATCCCATGGACAATAACTCATGGTCTGAGGATCATATTTATTGCTGCCGCAACATGGATTATTGGAAGAATAGCCACAAGGGTAATTAAAAGGGCAGTAATGGTTGCTGTTGTACCAGATGGCTCACTCACTGATGATTCTGAAAAAAAGAGGGAGGATACTCTCATCAGGATCTTTAATGGAGCTATAGGAACAGTTATCCTGCTTATTGGCACATTGATGATACTGAATGAGACAGGAATTGAAATTGGGCCCCTGCTGGCCGGAGCAGGCATTGTCGGACTTGCAGTCGGTTTTGGCGGGCAATATCTGATAAGGGATATCATTGCCGGACTGTTTATAATTCTTGAAAATCAGTATAGAATTGGTGATGTTGTCAATCTGAACACAACCGGAGGGCTGGTGGAAGATATAAGTCTTAGGAAGACAACATTAAGAGATATGAATGGTACAGTACATCATATACCCCACGGGGAGATAAAGATCGTCTCCAACCTTTCAAAGAATTTTGCCAGAGTGAATATTGATATTGGAATCGCATATGATTCTGATCTTAAAAAGGTTATCGATGTCATAAACAGAACCGGAAAGGAGCTCGCGGAAGATAATTTCTACAGGGATTTTATAATAAGTCCACCACAATTTTTAAGGGTGGAACAATTTGCAGATTCTGCAATTATTGTGAAAATTCTGGGTGACACCAAACCTCTTAAGCAGTGGGAGATAAGCGGCGAATTTCGGAAACGCCTAAAGTTCGCTTTTGACAGCGAAGGGATTGAGATACCATTTCCTCAGATGGTCATTCGTCAGGCCAAAATAACTGATGGCCAATGATAAGTACAAGTTGAAATTCAAAATTGCAAATCATGAAAAATTTCGATCAGCTTCACTTTAAAAGAATCATCATAGTGGCATACAGGTTGCCTTTTAAACTTGTTAAGAAGCAAGGACGGTATAATGCCGTCCAGAATTCGGGGGGATTGGTATCTGCAATTTTATCCCTTTCAGAGAAAATGAACCCGGGAAAAAAATCTCAGTCAAAAATAATGTGGGTTGGTACCGGTGAAGCACAACTGGGAAAAGAAAATTTAAATCCGAATTTTGAACTTTTCCCTGTTGAAATTCCGGCTAAGATAAATGACAAATATTATGGCGGATTTTGCAACGATACAATCTGGCCCTTGTTCCACTACTTTCCTGATCGTACTGTTTATGACAATAGCTATTTCGATGCATATAAAAAAGCCAATGATTTGTTTTTTAACAGGTTGAAAGAATTGATCAGACCAGGTGACTTTGTATGGATCCACGATTATCAGTTGTTCTTATTACCCGATCTTATCAGAGCTTCTTTCCCCAGTACCAATATTGGTTTTTTCCTTCACATCCCATTTCCCTCATTTGAGATATTCCGTTTATTTCCCCGGCCATGGCGTGAAGCAATTCTAAAAGGAATGACCGGTGCCGATGTAGTCGGATTCCATACAAACGATTACGCCCAGCATTTTATCAAGTCGGTTAAGAGAACTCTCGGCTACAGGGTCGATCAGAACTTAATCTATGCCGAGTCATGGATCTGCAAATCTGACGCATTCCCTATTGGAATTGATTATGATAAATTCCATAATCAATGCTCTGCTGCCAATACCATCATTCACAAAAAGAAGCTTCAGAAGCAAATACTGGATCACAAACTGATTTTTTCCATTGACCGGCTTGATTATTCCAAGGGTTTACTCCATAGACTCTACGCATTTGAACGATTTCTTGAAAAATTTCCTGTCTGGCATTTTAAAGTTATATTCAACATGGTAGTGATTCCATCGAGAGATAATATTGAAGGATACCGTGAAATAAAAAAAGAGCTGGAAGCAATCGTCGGGCGCATAAATGGGAAATACAGTAATCTCAGCTGGCGACCCATAATATATCAGTATAAATCAATCCCCTTTAATGAACTTGTTGCGATTTACAACCTGAGTAATGTAGCATTGATCACTCCGTTAAGGGACGGAATGAACCTTGTTGCAAAAGAATTCGTAGCCTGCCAGACAGAAGATTCAGGAATACTTATTCTCAGTGAAATGACAGGAGCTGCAGATGAACTTAATGAATCAATAATTATTAACCCCACTGATATAGAGGAAACGTCCGATGCCATTGACAAAGCACTAAAAATGACTGCTGAGGAGAGGGAAAGGAGGATAGTTAAAATGCAGAACAGGTTAAAACGCTACGATGTATTCAAATGGTCCTCTGATTTTTTCAGCCAGGTTGCCGATACAAGAAAATTACAGGAACAGTCAAAGGTTATTTACCTCGATAATGATACCCTGAACAGTATTAATGATCAATACATTAAAGCCAAAAAAAGACTTTTCCTGTTGGATTACGATGGCACTCTTACCCCCTTTACCAAGCAACCGGAAACGGCGGTACTTAATGAAAAAACAGAAAAACTAATAAATAGCCTCACCTCGGATGATCGCAACACGGTGGTAATCATAAGCGGGAGAGACAGAACTTTTATGGAAAATCAGTTCCGGAGTATGGATGTAACACTGGTGGCTGAACATGGCTATCATATAAAATATCCTGAAGGGAACTGGGAAAACAGCATAGAAATAGATCTTTCCTGGAAGAAGAAGATCCTTCCCCTGCTGAATGATTATGTGGATAGGTGCAATGGGTCTTTTATTGAAGAGAAGGCTTCTTCAATTGCCTGGCACTTCCGGAATGCAAAGGAAGAAACTGCTCTTCTGAGGATAAATGAGCTCAAGGATGATCTCGGTGAAATATTAAAGGGTGAATCAAAACTTCACTTGCTTGAGGGCGATAAGATTCTGGAAGTCAAAAGCATACTATATGACAAAGGCACCGCAGCGTCATGGCTTATCGGAAAGAAAAAGTATGATTTTATGCTTGCCCTTGGTGATGATACAACAGACGAGGATCTGTTTGAGGTTCTTCCAAAAAAATGTTTTACAATAAAAGTCGGGAGCAAGCCATCAGCAGCCCGTTTTAACATCAGAAATCAATCACAGGTTTATAAATTTCTTTCCATGTTTTCAGAAGTTCAGGAAAAAGTTCCCGCGAAAGTGTAAGTTATCTTGCTCTTCAGAGTTCTCATACTCCTTCTGCATCGTATATAAGAGACCTCACATTTGTCAGGAACGTTCAACTTAGAATAAAATCTTTTAGAGTCAGTATTTCTGTATTAACAACCATGTATCTGAATATTCAGGAAATTCTGCCCAGATCTTTTTAACTTCGTTTCTTGCTTTAACAATATCATTTGTTGCTAGCACGGATACTCTCAATAAACCATTTTCATTTTTCAGAGTTGCCGGATTAAAACCGTCCGCCAGAAGCTGTTCCTGATATTTTCTGGCATTATCAGGATTTCTGAAACTACCAATAATAACAAAATACCTTGATGGATCGTTATTTGAAGCAAGTTTCTCCTCGACCTCTCTTATTACAGTGCCTTTTTCGCTACTAATGGTACGACCTTTCTTAAGGCTTTTATTTGCTCCCCCGCAAGATGTTGCAAGCAGCAGAATACCAATGATCAGAGCGTTTAAAAATCTCATAATGTATCTTTTTGATTATAGTCGAAATTTACTAAAAAATTTCAAAAAAGAGGGTGTTCAAAAGTTTAAATAAATGTCATTTTCATGTTAACCATAACCTCTCCCAACCCTGCACCAGGGGTAAATCATATTTGGCTCTTCAGAGCCTGGGGTACTCGATATTATGAAGATGTGTAAAAGATTAGTTAAACTATAAGGGGAGGGCTAAAATTCTGGAAATATGTAGTATTCAGAAGAGAATCAAAGAACTATCCTCCAACTGCTCCCCTTCCCTTATTCTTTTTAAGGGAAGGGGCTGGAGGAAGGGATAAAAGGAACCTACCGCAAAGAAACTGCACGATGAGCTATTTTAACTAAGGAGCCCGACTCGCGAAAGACGGGCTCACAAAACAAACTATGAAAAGGTTAAAAAAATTATTACTTAAACCTCAGGCTGCAATTACCGATATTGAGGTTGTTACTGAATATTTGGATCTTGTATTCTCCTTTGGCTAGATTTTCTTTTGCTTCATATTTAAGATTTACTTTCCTGGGATTTTCCAGTTCCCCCATTACACCACTTAAGCCGGCAGTAAGATTCTTCGGCACGGGCTGAAACGTCCATGACAAACCTGCATCCTCGGGAGTTATTGATTCTCCTGAAGGAGTCAGAATGGTAAAAGTAATGGGATCTTTAAGATTCTCAGGCACGTCAAAATTCGCATTCAGATTTTTCGTCCGGCGTGCACATATTGTTAATTTTTCCTTTTCTTTACCCCTTGATCCATATGCCTGAAAATTATCGGTTGTATATAGTTCTGCTTGCCGGAGCTGACTGCTGACATCTTTGTATTGCGCTTCAAGCTGAGTAAGAGAACTCTGCTGTTCTTTGTTCTGTGCAAGAGTTTTCTCATACTCCTGCTCAAGGGTGTTGTACGTCTTATCCAGATCAGCCTTCACAGTTTGCAGTTCAGCAAGTGCCTTTCTATCGACCTCGAGGGCGGTATTATCCCTTCTTAGTGTATTCATCCGCCGGTCTCTGTCAATGATCCTTAATTCTGCACCGGCCAAAGATTTCTGAGTTGAATCATATCTGCCGGTAAGAGAAGTCTGATCGTTTTTCATCTGATCAATTTCACTAAGGAGCTGGGCTTTTTCAGATGCTAAAGTCTCTGTTCGTACCATCTCCGCATTAAGATTGTGCTTATTTTTGGAATTAGATACAAATCCAAAAATGGTTGTGAAGAGCAATAATAAGATTACTGCCACCCCGACATAAATAATTCCATGGTCTTTCATAGTTATAATTATCTGGTTTTCAATTAACAATGATAAGAAAACGTTAAACAAACCACATTAATCCTAAATTAATTTTAGGTTAAGGAATCATTAATTTGTTTGAGGAAAGCACGTAAGTAATAAACAAAATCGTCCGGGCCGATTGGTAACCCGGCAGGCTATTGCACTCACAAACGCAAATAAATTCTAGTGTGCAATGTCGAGTATCTGCTTAAATCTTTTCTCCCCGATGACCTTATCGGCAATAATGTTAAGCAACTTATTATCCGAACAAAATGCAATACCGATACCGCTTTCTCTTAGAAGACATATATCATTTTCACTGTCACCAATAGCTATGGTATTCGTAATATCAACTTTATATTGATCTGCAATCTGAAAAAGGACATTTGATTTGCAGAAATCGTGCTGGCATCTGCTTTTAGAAGTCCTTAAAAAATAAGAAGGCACCTTTACTTCTCCCGTAGCAAAGCTTCTTGAAAACTCAAGTTCGTTAGCTATCGAAAAATCCATTCCAAGCTTATTTTTGATATGGTTCGTCACTACGTCATAGCTGTCACTTATTATTCCAACAATATACCCCCGCTTTTTCAGCTCTTTAATTATTTCTTTAGCATCATTGACAATTTCAATCGTGTCAACAATTTTTAGAATTTCACTGATAGATCTGTTTGTCAAAAGCTTAGCAATTGATTTTGTTCTCATATACGGATTATCACTTTCAGTAATAATCTTGACCAGGTCCTTTCTGAAGCCGAAGTGATCTGCAGCGGTTGTAATAAAACTGGAAGTAAGGATTGTATTATCCATATCGAAAACCATCATTTTCTTCAATCCTTTCAGACTTTCCCTGATGGCGAATTCCATTTGTGTCCTGATAATACTTATATCTTCAAGCGTCTCGAGGTTAGTTGATTGCAGATGCTTAGCTCTTTTTAAGATGGCCCGTGACACCTCCTTTGACATTTTTCCCAATTGCTCCCAGGTCTGCATCCTGTTCTCAATAAATCCAATATTAACCTCACTTATTCTGGCTCCTATCATATGCATATCAAGAAGTATTCCTATGTCTGCACCATAATCATCTTCGAAAACAATCTTTTTAAATAAACTCTGCTTCCCGGCAATCATTCCACTCAATGGCTGACTAAACATAATAAGATCGGGAAAAAGGATGCTCAGAAGTGGTTTGGCTACAAGCTCTGTAACTCTGCCTGCCTGTCTGTCAAACCATGACTTTACAAAATCAACTTCATCATTAATAATCGGAAGAGCCAGCAACTCAATAATCTTTTCGGGATAGGTTATAATATCAGCATCCAGATATACTATAACCTCATTCTTTGCAAGCAACATTCCGTCTCTCATAGACGACCCTTTTCCCAGCTTTGTACTGGTATATAGCTGTGTAAGAGGCATTTCAGCTTCCATTAAAGTACTGTCAGCCGACTTATCGTCAATTACCAGGATTTCAGAAACCAGAGGTGATCTTGAGCATAGTTCAATGACTTGTCTGATTGTTTTTTCCTCGTTTAAGGTCGGAATAATAACTGTTACCATACATTATTTTTATGATACCCCAATTTAGTAAAAACCCAGAATTTTTTCAGCTTATTTAAGAAGCTTTTTGATATTGTAAAGTTTATTAAGAGCTTCAATTGGGGTAAGGTAATTAATATCAATTTCAAGTATTTCGTCTCTGATCTGTTTCAAAACCGGATCGTCTAACTGGAAAATACTCAACTGCATGCCTTCCCTGTGTCCTGCAAGGTCAGCAATGGGTTTAGTTAGTTCCTGTTTTGTATGACTCTGTTCCAGTTCCTTTAAAATCTCATCTGCCCGCATAACAACACTTCGGGGCATCCCGGCCATCTTAGCCACATGTATACCGAAACTATGCTCACTGCCACCTCTTTTCAGCTTGCGAAGGAAGATGATCTTATTATTAAGTTCTTTTATTGACACGCTGTAATTCTTAACCCTTGAAAAGGAATTTTCCATTTCATTCAGTTCGTGATAGTGAGTGGCAAACAGTGTCTTGGCCTTAAGCTTATTCTCATGCAGATATTCAACCATAGCCCAGGCTATAGATATTCCATCGTATGTACTGGTACCTCTACCGATCTCGTCAAGCAGTATCAGGCTACGGTCGGAAAGGTTATTAAGAATACTTGCAGTTTCATTCATTTCAACCATGAAGGTTGATTCCCCAAAGCTGATATTATCGGAAGCCCCTACTCTTGTAAAAATCTTATCAACCATACCTATTCTTGCTGCAATTGCCGGAACAAAACACCCGGTCTGAGCCATTAGTACAATCAATGCTGTTTGACGTAATAACGCAGACTTACCGGACATATTAGGACCGGTAAGAATTATTATCTGCTGGTCATCAGTATCCAGTGTCAGGTCGTTAGGCACATATGATTCACCTGCAGGGAGTTGTTTTTCAATAACAGGATGACGACCTTCCGTTATCTCAAGTTTACGTGAATCGTCAAGTAAAGGCCTTACATAATTATTCTCAGCCGATACTTTTGCAAATGAGAGCAGACAATCAATCCTGGCTATTAGTGAAGAGTCCAGCTGAATAGGTGGAATGAACTCCAGAATTCCCAGTACCAGCTCATTAAACAATTTTGTTTCCAGACCGATTATTTTCTCCTCAGCTCCGAGAATCTTGCTTTCATACTCCTTAAGTTCTTCTGTTATATACCGTTCAGCACTTACCAGAGTCTGCTTTCTGATCCATTCGGGAGGTACTTTATCTTTATGTGTATTCCTTACCTCAATATAGTAGCCAAATACACTATTGAAGTGTATTTTCAATGAACTGATACCTGTCCTTATGCTCTCTCGGTTCTGGAGATCCTCGAGGTACTCTTTTCCGTTGTATAATATTTTACGGAGTTCATCAAGCTCTTGCGAAATATCACCGGCAATAATGTTTCCCCTGTTAATCTGCACTGGCGGATCATTATTCATTTCATGTTCAATCCGGTCAGCAATTGATTTACATGGATTAAGTTGTTCGGCGATTTTTAAAAGAGGAATGCAACCACTTTCATTACAGAGTTCTTTAAGTGGTTCAACTGCCTTGAGTGCCCGTTTAAGCTGAACCACTTCCCTGGGGTTAATTCTTCCTACCGCTACCTTTGAAACAAGACGTTCAAGGTCTCCAACCTGTCGTATAAGTAAAGTTAATTCATCCCTTAACTCAGTTTCCAAAAAGAAATGCTGAACAATATCAAGCCGGTCGTTCACGGGTTGAATATCCTTCAGAGGAAGAGCAATCCACCTTTTCAGCAATCTTCCACCCATTGGTGAAATGGTACGGTCTATTACATCCGTGAGGGTCCTTGCACCTTCATAAGGGGAATGAAATAATTCGAGGTTCCTGATTGTGAATTTATCAAGCCAAACATATCTGTCTTCCTCAATGCGTGAAAGATTTGTAATATGTCCAAGCTGATCATGTTGTGTAATATCAAGATAATATAGTACTGCTCCTGCTGCAATTATACCATAAGTAAGATTATTAACTCCAAATCCTTTCAAGGAACTTGTCTCGAATTGTTTAAGAAGTCTGTCATTTGCAGCATCCCTGGTAAAGATCCATTCGTCGAGTTTGAAAGTGTAGAATTTGGTGCCAAAATATTCGAAAAACAAGTCTTTCTGTCGTTTTTCAAACAATACTTCTTTAGGCTGGAAGTTATTCAGCATCTGATCTATGTATTCAATAGTACCTTCCGTGGCAAGGAACTCACCTGTGGATATATCAAGAAATGACACACCCGCTATTTTCTTATCAATATGAACCGCAGCAAGGAAGTTATTTTCCTTATGATTAAGAACATTATCATTCATTGAGATGCCGGGGGTCACCAGTTCGGTAATACCTCTTTTAACGATGGTTTTTGTGAGTTTAGGGTCTTCAAGCTGTTCGCAAATCGCCACTCTCTGCCCTGCCCTCACCAATTTTGGCAGATAAGTATCCAGGGCATGATACGGAAAGCCGGCAAGCTCTACAAACTGTGCTGATCCGTTTGCCCGTCGTGTAAGTGTTATTCCAAGAATCTCTGAGGCCCGAATTGCATCCTCACCAAAAGTTTCATAGAAATCGCCAACTCTGAACAGAAGTATCGCATCAGGATGCTTTGTCTTGATGTTGTAATACTGCTTCATCAGTGGTGTTTCCACATACTTTTTGATTTCAGTCATAGGCACTTTTATTCACGTTGCGGATTATCTGTTTTAATTTGGATTATAAACAAAGATACACTGAAACCTCCAATCAGCAAAAAGTAACTGGCAACAATATCCTTTGTAAAACTCACGATAATTATTTAACTTGCTTAGTCATTTTAAACCAATTGAAAATGAACAAGGTCCTCATTCTCGGCGCAGGAATGGTTGCAAAACCAATGGTGGAATATCTCCTTGAAAATAATTTCATTGTGATGATCGCTTCTCCCATGAAGGACCGTGCAACAGAAATGATTAAAGGGCATCCTCTGGGAACCGCCCTGGATTGGTCGATGGATGACCCTGAAACCCTCGAAATACTTATACAGGGTTTTGATATTGTTGTTTCACTCCTGCCCTACACCTATCATTCAGATGTGGCTGTCATTTGTCTGAAGCACCGTCGGCCGCTTGTAACAACATCCTATGTTCAACCGGGCATACAGGCACTTAACGATGAGGCCCGCAAAGCTGATGTACTTTTTCTTAACGAGATAGGTCTGGACCCAGGGATTGACCATATGTCGGCAATGAGTATTATCGACAAAATCCATGGTAAAGGGGGAAAGGTAGAAGAATTTTTTTCAATATGCGGAGCACTCCCCGCGCCTGAAGCTGCCGATAATCCAATGGGATATAAATTTTCATGGAGCCCGAAAGGAGTTATCCTAGCTTCCCGTAATGATGCACTCTACCTGAAAAACGGAAAAAAAGTCCATGTTGATACGAAGTATCTCTTTAAAGACTGCTTTGGGTATCACTATCCAGGAATAGGAGATCTGGAAGTATATCCAAACAGGGATTCTCTCAGCTATATGGATATTTATGGTATTCCCGAAGCCCATACCATGTACCGTGGAACCTTCAGGCATCCGGGATGGTGTGAAACCCTCGATGCCATGAAAACCATAAATATGCTGGATAGCTCAGTTAATGATTATTCGGGAATGAGTTATGCTGAATTTCTTGCTGAAAGAATAGGAAGTGGCAATCAGAATTTGAAAAAGAAGATTGCTCTCCGTTTAGGTTTAAAGGAAGAATCGAAGGCCATTGAAGCTTTTGAGTTTCTGGGATTCTTTAGTGAGGAATTGCTTAATTACAAGGTCACTACACCGTTTGATATCACCTCTGATACCATGATCAAAAAAATGATGCTGGCACACAACGATCGGGATATGGTGATCCTGCAGCATGTATTCCTTGCATCCTGGCCTGATGGTAAAAAAGAAATTATCAAATCATCAATGGTTAGTTTCGGATCACCTTCCACCAACACCGCAATTGCGCTAACTGTTTCACTTCCGGCAGCCATAGCAGTAAAACTGATACTGGAAAAGAAAATTAATCTTTCCGGGGTCTACAGACCGGTTGTCCCCGAAATATATCAACCCGTTCTTATAGAATTAAACACACTTGGCATATCTATGAACGAAGAATTCGGAATGCCACTCAGTGAAAAGGTAAATCTTTAAAAAGTGTATTTTAGTTTGTAGTTTTTTCAGAAATTCAAATAAAAATCTTTAGTCATCTCGACATAATCTTCTGTAAATTCATGTCTGGCACCTCTTTCGATGGTAAGAAATTTCTCTTTAACTGATGTTCTTTTTCTTGTGAATTTCAGGATCAACCTTCTAATATCACTTGTCGGCAATGGCCTGATTTTTAGTATGCTGTTACAGTACAGCCCGTAAACCGATGCATCAGCAATAAATAGGTTTCCTTCAATATAAGGGAGTATAATCTGGAATCTCCCATCATAAGTAAGGAGATCTGAAACCCCGATCAGTAAATCAGTTGCAGAAAGCGAATCGCTATGACGGGCTAATGCTTTTCTCATATCCGGATTTTTTAAGGAATTAATAAAATATGGAGGATTGGTTACAATAAGGCTGAATTTATCACCTGATTTAAAGCTTTTAAGATCAGAGTTATCTAATCTTATCCGGTTGCTCCATTTACTGCCTTTCACATTTTGATTGGCTTGTTCATATGAATCAATATCAGGTTCAATCGCAGTAATTTCACTTGCCCCTTTCTGTGCAAGCATAAGAGCAATAAGTCCTGTGCCGGTTCCGATATCAAGTATTCTATCTTCTTCTGAAACATGGGTATAAGCGCCAAGCAAAACACCATCTGTGCCAACCTTGAAGGCACATCTGTCCTGATAAACTGTGAATTGCTTAAAAGTGAAATAATTATTTGACATTTCTGAGTATCATTATTTCTCATTAACCCCAAACCAAACAAGGCAAAATCATATTAATCCGATCTAATCTTTACCATAGACCAAAATCCACTCCCGTGCAAGTTGAGAAGAGGATTAAGGTAGAATAGGAATCTCTTGTCATTATTAGTATTTTTGTGCCCGTGTAAATATAGTGGTATGAAATTGAACATGGAACAACTGCGTGAATTTCTTGATGAAAAAGTACTTCAATACAACACCCCGAATTTTATCGAACATGACCCTATTCAAATACCACATTTGTATTCGTTAAAGGAAGATATTGAAATTTCAGGGTTTTTGGCTGCCAATATTTCATGGGGTAACCGAACCTCAATAATAAAGAGTGCCAAACGAATAATGGAACTAATGGGGAATTCTCCATATGATTTCATAATAAACCACAAGGATGAACATCTGAAGAAAATTGATGGATTTGTCCACCGTACATTTAATTCTACTGACTTACTTACTTTTATTGGAGCATTGAAATACTTGTATCAAAATCGAAACGGTCTTGAAGGAATTTTTAATGAATACAAAACATCTGAATCCATTCAACCAGCCATCCATCAATTGAAAAAAGAGTTTTTCACTGTACCACATATTGAAAGAACCCGTAAACATTTGCCAGACCCCTTGACTGGTTCGGCATCGAAAAAAATAAATATGTATTTAAGGTGGATGATCAGGAAAGATAATGCTGGTGTTGACTTTGGAATATGGAAGAACATTTCTCCAGCAATACTTTCATGTCCGCTGGATATTCATTCAGGAAATGTTGCAAGGAAGCTCGGCTTATTGACACGGAAACTTAATGATGCAAAAGCAGTGACAGAATTGGATACTAATCTACGCGAACTGGATAACGAGGATCCTGTCAAATACGACTTTGCATTATTTGGGTTGGGAGTATTTGAGGGATTCAAATAAGAAATTTCATCTTTATTTTAACCTTTCAAAAGACCACTGTACTTGCCGACATTACAACAGCACCTGCAGCAGGACTTAACAATATACCCAATTTAAATAGTACCCCTGCCTCCAAAGGCAATGCTATTATACTTTTTACCTTCAACCGTAGCTTCAACACCTTTGCCAGTGATTGCATTAAAGTTTTCAGTTGAAGGAACAGTTATAGATAAATCTTTTCCTTTTTGCATAATACCATGTTACAGGTGTCTTTATGTCTTTTTACCAATGCTTTTTTACTTTTTAATTTTGATTGAATCTTTTTTCATCATTGTTGAATCATGCATTTTGTGATTATCGTGCATGTCATGCATTTTATGCATTCCATCCTTTTTAGTTCCTTTTTTTTCAACGAGTGCCATCCCGCATTTCGGACATTTACCCGGCTTATCAGTCACTATTTCAGGATGCATTGGACAAGTGTATTTTTTGCCAACCTGTTGTTCTGTATTATTTTTCTTCGTTGTTGTTTCCTGCGCATTCATCAGGTTGAAAAAAGATGTGAATACAAGCCCTAAAAAAAGGGCAGCTGATAAATTTATAATTCTCTTCATTATTGTAGTATTAAATGTTTAAAAAATGATTTTTACGTATATATCTGATTTATTTCCTTGTTTAAAAGGTTAAAAGTCACCTTAAAGGTTAATAACAATTTTCGTAATTGGAAGTTCAAGCGAGAGCTACTAATAATTCAAAGTTTCTTTAATCTCGCCACAATCAATCATTTCCTTCCCGAAATATGGATTTTGGATATCTTTAATTTCACTCAACCAATATGCTCCTTTCCCATTTTTAGCCATTGGACAAAATTGGTAATATACAGTTTTCCCCATCAACCCGAATGTCTTCACCGCAGCATATAGAGCGTCGCTTAGTCCGGCAAATGAAGTACGCTGATTTTCGATTACACCTGATGATGAGATAGCTTTTAAATGCAGGTTCATATTATCCAGCAAGCCCATCCATTTAGTATGGGCATCACCTTTAAGCAAACTCATGTCAACTTTGGAAAGTGTCTGCTGGATTTTTAAAGTTGCCTGTTTTGACTTATTTGCATCACTTGCAACAAGGGCATTTTTGAGTTCAATATAGCCGTCATATACATCATTAAATTGCATGATAAAATCCATATTTACATCGATCTTTAAATCGGGGCTCCCTTTAGATTGTATTTTGGAATTTTCCTGCGTTTCCGAACTTTGATTCTGTATTGCCCCATGATCATGACCAGTTGAGACTTTTCCGCCGCCGGGATTCATCATACTTGGTTTGCCTTCAAGCTGTGCAGCAGCATCTACACTAAAGGTTCCACTTGTAACAATCTCTTCTCCTTCATTCAGGCCATCAGTTATCACATAACTTTCGCCAAGCATTGGCCCCAGTTCAACCTCTCGCATTTTAAAAAGCGCTTCTTCTGTTTCAGGTTGCTTAACATATACCAGGGAACGCTTGCCTGTCCAAAGTACTGCAGAGCGTGGAATAACAACACTATTGCGATATTCGGCAAGATTTGATGATATAATACCCGTGGCAAACATTTCAGGTTTAAGATTCCCTGATGCATTGCCGGTTTCGACCCTGACTTTTGCCACTCTTGTTACAGGATCTATAACAGGATCAACAAATACTATAGTTCCTTTATATTCCTTTCCCGGTAATGCCTGAAGTGTGAAGGATATCTTTCCACCTTTGCTCAGAAACTGAAGATCGCTCTCATAAGCATCAAATAAAATCCAGACTTTGGAAAGGTCGGCTATTTTAAACAATGCAGTACCCTGCGAGACATAGTCGCCGTTGTTTACCATTAGTGTTGTAACCACACCATTGGTATTTGAAACAACATCTATGATTGACTTGACCTGACCTGATTTTTCAATAGTCTCGATCTGATCATCCGTAAGTTTCCATAAGCGCAGTTTTTCTCTGGAAGCCTCATATAATTCGGGCTGAAGCTCTTTTGTTTTGGATGTTTCCAGTAATTCCTGCTGTGCAGTAATAAGTTCAGGTGAATATATTTCAGCTAACTTCTGGCCTTCTTTTACCTGTTCGCCTGTAAAATTGACCAGTAATTTTTCAATTCTACCGGGAATATGGGCCACCTGACTTTGCAGCAGCCTCTCGTCTGCCTGAACTTTACCGTAAAGGCGTACTTCTTTTACAGCTTTTTCCTTAGTGACAAAAGAAGTCATTACATTAGCAAGCTGGGCAGCTTCTTTGCTGAGATGGATCATTGCCGGATCAACGGATATTGAACTGCTTTGTGCGAGCGGAATAAGATCCATTCCACATATCGGGCAATCACCGGGTTCATTCATCCTTATCTGTGGATGCATAGCGCATGTCCAGATAGTATTCTGTTCAGTTGTAATGCCCTGTAAAGTATCTGCTGAATGATCGTGCTTCTCCTCATTTTTTTGTGAAGGATGGAAAAAAATCCAGCCTACAAAAATGCCAAGTATAAGTATGACACTATACCTGAAATATTTATTTGAAAACATTTTATTTCTTCTCATTTATTTATGTTTTGTGTTATCGTGAAAATGCCATTAATTTTTTTAACCAGGCAACAGCAGTATTGAAATCAGCAACTGCTTCGACTTGCCTCAGCTCATAATCAAGCGTCTGTTGTCTGATCCGCAGAACATCTGTAAGTCCTGATGTAGATACGGAAAAACTTTTAAGTATCAGATCAAGAGTTTTAGATGCGAGCTGGTATTGATTTTTATACAGAATTACACGGCGTTGTGCATCGTGGTATAGTTGAATTGCCTGATAATACTCGGTTTGCAATGAATTTGAAGTCCCCTGATAATTTTGTGAAGTTGCTTTTGACAGCAGATCAGCTTCGTTCCTCATTGCCTTATATTTTTTCCGGTAAATGGGTAATGTAACTGAAACCATTGGCATAACCATATCATTGCCATTCATTGGAGATTCTGACATTTCATTTTTATTGATCAGAGAGTAATTTAATCCCAGGCCTACCATCGGATAGCCCATAGCTGTAACCATTTTTTTACGGGCTTCATAAGACTGCCTTTCAAACTCAAGCATGCTCAGCATCGGATTGTTTTTCAAAATACTATCAGGAACATCAATCAAGGATAATCCCAAAGAATCAGACTTTAATATTTCACTGATGTAAACCGGTGACACAGGATTCCTGTTTAAATAACTGTTGAATAAAGCAACTGTAGATCTTTCCTGATTTTTAAGAATAGCAATATTATTTTGGAGTTCCGCAGTTTCTATCTGAATCCTATATATGTCTGACAGGCCAGAACCCGCTGAAGATGAGCCCATATTACCTGACTGCATAGAGGAGGAAACCTGGTTTGATAAAGCAGCGCCGGGATTATTTTGATTTCCCCCTCCCATATTATTCATACCTCCGGATCCTCCGAAACTATTGCTCTGAGAAGAATTTGAAGGCGCACCAGGGCTTGAGGACTGGGTTCCTGCTCCTCCTGAAGGAGTAGATTTAAACCGTATCAAAGCAAGACGCTCAATAGTTTTTAATATTTCTATATTCTTTTCAGAGATACCGATATCCTTCTTGATCTTATATAGATCGAACCAGATACGCTGCACATCATAAAACACATTCAGCTTGCTTTCACGGAAAAGTTCAAATTTTGCCTTTGCCATCAGGCTCATTTCATCTTTCCCATATCTTAAAACACCAAACCATGGGAACATCTGCATTAATCTTAAATCCGCAACTTGATTACCGCTTACAAGCTCCATTGGACTAAGAAACACTCCCGCGTTTAACTCAGGATCAGGCAAGCTGCCAACCTGAGATATTTTTTGTAAGGATGCCTGGTATTCGCTGAATCTCTGAAGAATAGTGGGATTGTTTTTTGCTGCGATTTCAAGATACCTGAAAAGCGAATCAGGATATTGCTGGCTATTTGCAACCATCAAGCTACCCAGCGCAATAAATGTAATAAGTATTTTTTTATATGTTATCATTTTCCAATTGATTATTAAAAGTTTGAGCAGCAGGCTTATTTTTATGTTTTACTTCCCTTTCCCTCCACATTGCCTGGAACAGGGGAACAACGAAAACTGTCATTACCTGTATTATCATTCCACCAAATGTCGGGATGGCCATTGGTACCATTATATCTGCCCCTTTACCGGTCGATGAAAGAATAGGCAGCAGTGCTATAACCGCTACAGCTGTAGTCATCATAGCAGGACGAACACGCTTTTTACCTGCGAGTATCACTGCTTCGCGCACTTCATGAACTGAAGAAGGTTTCATTTGTTCGAATACCTGGTGTATATAGGTTCCCATTATTACCCCATCGTTTGTCGCTATTCCAAACAAGGCAATGAATCCTACCCATACAGCGACGCTAAGATTTATGGTATGCATCTGGAACATATCCCTTAGGTTTATATCTGCTACAGAAAAATTCATGAACCAATCCTGCCCGTAAAGCCAAAGCATAATAAATCCGCCTGAAAAAGCAACGAAAACACCAGAAAAGTGTATGAATGATGCAGTTACAGTACGAAATTGAAAATATAACAGGAGCAGGATCATAATTAAGCTCACAGGAACAACAACTGCAAGTCGCTTTGTTGCTCTCAGCTGATTTTCATAATTACCCGCAAACTTGTAAGTGACCCCGAGTGGTAGAACTATCTCTCCCGCATCTATCTTCTCCTTTAATATCTTGCTTGCTTCTTCCACAACATCCACTTCAGCTTTTCCCTCTATCTTGTCAAAAATGACAAAACCAACAAGGAAAGTATTCTCGCTCCTGATCATCTGCGCTCCCCTGGTATAATCCAGATCAGCGATTTCTCCCAGAGGTATCTGTACTCCGTTAGCTGCAGGAATAAGTATTTTTCTCAGATCCTCCGGATTATCGCGAAGTTCGCGGGCATATCGTACTCTTAACGGAAAACGCTCCCTTCCTTCAACTGATGTTGAAAGAGTCATTCCTCCGACGGCAACCTGTAATATCTCCTGAACAGCACGGACAGTCATTCCGAACCGTGCCATGGCTTCACGTTTAAGCTTGATTTCAAGATATGGAGCGCCTACTGCACGGTCGTAGAAAACAGCTTGTGCTTTTATCGACGGCACTTCTTTCAACGCCTTTTCAAATTGCAACCCTGCCTCTTCTATATTATTAAGATCAGGGCCGAAAACTTTTAGTCCCATGGGTGCTCTCATTCCGGTTGAGAGCATAACAAGTCTGGTCTCAATCGGTTGTAACTTTGGTGCAGATGTCAATCCCGGAATATTAGTCACTTTTACAATCTCATTCCAGATATCCAATGGCTTCTTTATTTGTGGTCGCCATTGACGGAAGTATTCACCATTGTGATCCGGGATTAGACTATCTGCAGGAATTGCCCTGAAAATATTGGCCTGAGGATTGTATTTTGAACTGTCTGTCAAAAGATAATTCCCATCCTTATCAACTTTAAACTGCATCCTGTGTCCATTCTTATTGAGGATATACTCGGAGCGGTAATTGATAGTATTTTCAAACATCTGGATGGGTGCGGGGTCAAGGGCAGAATTTACCCGGCCCCATTTACCCACGGCAATTTCAACTTCGGGAATTACAGCAAGCCGCTTATCAAGAGTTTCAATATACTGAAGATTTTTTTCAAT
>JBBRVC010000069.1:0-19842 GCA_038247205.1 Bacteroidales bacterium | reverse complement strand
TGTCAAGTATTTCATCAATCTTCTCTTTTTGCTGATCATCAGGCGCAATTGCATTATAAAATCCATCCCTGAATCTCTGCTCTGAGAAATAAACCTTTACAGGTTTCAATTTTGAATGTCTTATCTGGGCAGAAGTTAACATACCTATTACGAATCCGATAAGAAGCGTTATTGCAATAAGAAGTATTGGTTTTGATTTCATTTTTGTTTTTTAATTACCCGTTAACAAGCAAACTATAGACTCTTCATTTGTCTCACCTATTCCCAGAAATGAATTAAAAGAAAGTGATCCTTCCATTAAAAAAATAGAAAGAAGTAACAATATTATTGCGGCAACACCTGACAGAGCAATACGATAAAAGATATAGTTTAGTTTTCTGACATACTCTCTTTCAATGATAAGAGTGTCAACAACTGAAAACAGTTTGTCAATAACCCTGTCACTAAAGCCTGGGTTGAAATCAAGTAAAACACCTTCCTCTTCCAGTTTGCCGGGAATGTCAGATGTTGATGCATTGGCATCCAGTGATCTGCTGATTAAATCCTTAATTTCTAAAACCTTCATTTCAGTTTAATTTTTTTAATATATCCTTTAACTGTTCCTGTGCCCTGGACAGTCTTGAAAGAACTGTTCCCAGAGGTATATCAAGAATCTCCGCTGTTTCTTTTGTTGAATATCCCTGAAGCATTCTCATCATTACAATAATTTTGAACTTTGGATCGAGGCTCATTAACGCTTTTCCCACAACTTCAGTGGCATCTCTTCTCTCCTCAGTATCACCTTCAATCACGTCGAATTCAAACATCTCATCATTTCCCGTGTGAGAAAACATCGAAGAAAATCTTTTTCGTCTCTTTATCTCATTCAGGGTCAGGTTCACTGCGATTCGCTGAATATAAGTGGAAAGTTTTGCTTCTCCTCTGAATTCCGAAAGTGAATGAAAAAGTTTTATAAATACCTCTTGTCCAATGTCTTCAGAAAAAACAGAATCGCCCAGCATCCCCTTCACCGTACGTGCTACCATTTTCTGATACCTGACCACAATTTCATTAAAAGCGAGTTTATCGCCCCCTATCGACGCCTGTACCAGTTCATTCGCATCAAACAGACTATACGATACCTTAACCATAAATTATACTATAGACAGTTGAAAACAGGTGGTTATTCCCTATTGTTATTTTTTATTAACACAAAGTCATGTTTTCTACGGGACTAATTTAAAGGTAAGATATCATTCTCCTTAACAAGTTCAATCTCGTAGTTCTTATTGTATTTTATAAGAAAAAGTTTTTGATTCTCAAACCCGTCTGATGTTTGTCTACGACGAAAATCGTACTGAGTTTGAAGGAGATCTGGGTTATGCATCTCGGGATGCAGAATAAAATTCTTCCCATGAATTGCAAGTCCGCTCAGAAAATAATATGCAATATCATATCCCTGCCAGGCATAGCTGACTTCTGCGGGTTGTGTGAAGTATTTTTTTCGGTAATCATCGTTAAATGCTTTAATATCATCAGCCTTGAAATCAATCCAATAAGGTGAATATAGCATTAATCCAAGATCAAAATAATATTCAGGATTAATATTTCTCTGGTCTCTGAGTGCCGGGTATCCGATAACTTTTATGTCGTACCTGTTTTTAAAAGCATGAATATTCTGAATAGTCTCACTTATTACCGGAGCATCTTCCGAAGCAATTATTATGAGATTTTTTGACCTGTCTGAAAGTGCATGACCGAGCCTGTTAATTGAGTCATTACCAAAAGCAGACCGGCCATAAAACAGGAATTCTTTAAACCTTATTTCTTCAAAAGGCATTTTGTTACTTAACTCACTCAATATCAAACTCTTAAATTTTTTAATATCCTGATCTGTGCCTGATGTATCAGCATGTACAAAGATGATGTTATGGTCAGGATATTCGCTCACTTTTCTGGCCAGCGTTATTTGTGCAACCTCAGGAGAGGAGTTTGACAGAAAGAGGTCAGGTTTATTTAACAGTACCTGGTTATTGAAGAGAGGCACAGGTGAAACAACAGGGATATTCCGGGGAGTGGCCCATGATGCGACAATTGAAAGATTATGAGACCAAACCGGCCCTATTATCAGGTCCATATTATCAAGTCTGCCACGGCTGATAAGGTTTTTCAGTTCATTGGAATCGCTCTTTACATCGAACACACTCAGGTTAACGTTCAGGCCCATCGATCGCATAGTGTCAGCCGCAAGCAGAATACCCTGATACATTTCCACAAAATCAATGCTCCAGTCATAAATCCAGTCATCAGGCCTTTTAACTCTCCTTACCTGTTTCTGCTTTGAAGAATCAATATATGAACGCTGAGAATTCTCCTTCAGGTAAAATGGCAGAAGTACTGCAACATTCAGAGATCCGCTTAACTCAGTAACAGGAGTAAACCCTACAGGCCGCTCAACAATGACAGGTTCCTCTATGGCAACGTGCACGCTGTCAGCAACAACGGGCACAATTGTTTCTGTAAACGACTGATTTGGGACCCTGACAAAGTCACCAACCTGAGGAAATCTCAGATCTCTGTTCTCTCGTCTAAGTTCCCTTACGCTAAGTCCATAGATACCGGCTATTGATGTAAGTGATTCGCCACTGATAACCTGATGATATATATATTTCGAATTCTGCTGATTGAATTTCTGTTTTTCAATCATAAAGTCCCTTCGGGGGATGGCTATTTCCGCCCCTACCGGCATTTTATTAATCTCAATACCAGGATTGCTTGAAGTGACATCATTTTCAGAAACGCCATAAGCTTTTGAAAGAAAATAAACAGTTTCGCCCGGTTTAAGTTTATGATAAACATATTTGCTGTCATCACGGGGTGTACGAACCTGCTGTTGTACAGGTTTATTTTCTTCAATACTCATTTTCAAGGGTATTCTTAAAGACTGGCCCTCTTTCACACCATAAAGTGCCTGCGGATTTTCCTTTGTTAATTCATTAACAGTAGATCCGTATGCTCTTGATATTGAATAAGCAGTTTCACCCTTCTTTACCTGGTGAATATAGTATGGTACACCAGCTATCGTTACTTTTTCCTTTGACCGTTCAACGGTAACCTGTGAATAGAGGGTGCAATTTAAAAATAAAAGAATAATTGCTGTAAGCAGTATACCTGAGCGTGAATTGAATGTCATTTTATTTATCTTATTTACAATGTTTTAAGGTACGCCAGGCAATTTTTTTCGATTCTCTCAGGA
Source organism: Bacteroidales bacterium (assembly GCA_038247205.1). Taxonomy (GTDB): domain Bacteria; phylum Bacteroidota; class Bacteroidia; order Bacteroidales; family VadinHA17; genus LD21. Next base: position 16,607 of record JBBRVC010000069.1, on the reverse strand, counting down.
ACATTGGAAATATCTGTTCTTATAAATTTTTCACCGGTGATCTTTTCATATAATTCAATGTATCTGTCAGATACTTCATTTATAAATTCGTCTGACATTTCAGGAACCTTCTGACCTTCCTTTCCCTGGAAACCATTTGCCATAAGCCATTCCCTTACGAATTCTTTTGAAAGCTGTTTCTGTGGAAGTCCTTTGTCAAATCTTTCCTGATATTCATCGGCATAGAAATAACGTGATGAATCGGGGGTATTGATTTCATCTATAAGATAAATCTTACCATCTTTTTTACCAAATTCATATTTTGTGTCAACCAGTATCAGGCCATGGTTTGCTGCAATCTCAGATCCGCGACTGAATACTTCAAGTGTATATTTTTCAAGTAATATATATTCCTCTTCAGAAATGAGGCCATTATTTATTATTTCTTCCCTGGATATGTCTTCATCATGCTTCCCTTGTTCAGCTTTGGTGGTAGGGGTTATCAACGGTGTATCAAACCGCTGATGCTCCTTCATCCCTTCAGGTACAGGGACTCCACAGATTGCTCTCGCTCCTTCTTTGTAAGTTCGCCATGAACTACCTGTAAGATAAGCTCTTACTATCATTTCAACCGGATATGGCTCACAAATATATCCGAAGGTAACTGTAGGATCAGGTGTAGCTATCTTCCAATTTGGTACTATATCACTTGTTGCATCAAGAAATTTTGAAGCGATCTGGTTGAGAACCTGACCTTTATAGGGAATACCCTTCGGAAGCACCACATCAAATGCTGAAATCCTGTCCGAAACAACCATTAATAGATACTCATCGTTAATATTATACACATCTCTGACCTTTCCCTTATAAACACTCTTTTGCCCGGGAAAATTGTAGTTGGAGCTTAAAATTGTTTTTGTCATATGGCTCATGATTTCTTATTTAAAATTTTTGTGGAGTTTTATCTGGGAATATTTATGTGTGAGTTTTATCATGCTTTTTTTGAAGGACCGTTTTCTTCTTCGTCGTATGCTCTTACTATCCTTTTAACGAGTTTATGCCTCACTATGTCACGCTCATCGAACTTGATTATCGAAATCCCGTCAATTCCGGATAGAATCCTCATAGCCTGTATAAGACCTGAATCACTCTTTTTAGACAGGTCGACCTGCGTTGTATCGCCTGTCATTATAAACTTTGAGCTCACTCCCATTCTGGTGAGAAACATTTTCAGCTGACTGATGGTAGCATTCTGAGCTTCATCGAGTATTACAAATGCATTTTCGAGTGTACGGCCACGCATAAAAGCGAGTGGTGCAATCTGCACAGTTCCATCGTCAATCCATGTTTCAAGTTTCTTATATGGCAGCATATCATGTAACGCATCATATAATGGCTGGAGGTAAGGATCCAATTTTTCCTTCATGTCCCCCGGCAAAAATCCCAGTCTCTCCCCGGCTTCAACTGCGGGCCTGGTGAGGATTATCTTTTTTACCTCCCGGTCTTTTAAAGATCGAACCGCGAGAGCGATTGAAGTATACGTTTTCCCGGTTCCTGCCGGACCTTCAGCAATAATAAGGTCGTTTTTCTTGTAATCATTTACAAGTGAATGCTGATTTACTGTCCGTGCCCTGATTGGCTTCCCGCTGGTACCAAAAACGATAACCTGCTCAAAATCACCACCTGATGCCGATTTCATATGCTGGTCATCAAAAAAGTACTTCTCAATATCCTCCTCCTCAAGGCGGTGGTATTTCCTGTAGTACTCGATCAGATCATTGAATTTCTCTGCAAAAATTGTGATTTCAGATTCTTCTCCAACACATTTTATTTCGTTACCCCGTGCCAGAATCTTTATTTTTGGAAAAAAACTACGTATCTTATCAATCAAAGAATCATTGGTACCAAAGAATACAACAGGATCGATATCCTCAAGAAATATAGTTATCTCTGTCATTAAACCTCACAAAAATTTATGACCATTAATACCGGTTTTTCTATATTAACGAGCATCAGGTCAAATAGTTTAAAAAAAGAATGTTTTGAACAGTACAAAGTAAGCATTAATTTTCCTTAGAAGATTATCTTTGTTGTAAGTTTTTTCTCTATGCAGGTAGTTACATTGACAACAGAATGGAAACCTGATGATATCTATTCGGGTATCATTAAGGGGAAGTTGTGCAGACTATGCCCTGATGTCAATATTATTGACAATGCCATGGGAATTCCTCCATTTAATATTTCTCATGCATCTTTTGTTATACGAAATACTTACAATAACTATCCCAAGGGTTCCATCCATATTATTTGCATTCATTCGGAAGCGAATAAAGAACAGGATCATCTGATTGTTAAAGCAAAAGACCATTTTTTCATTGGTACCGATAATGGGATATTTAATCTGATACTTAATTCTGATCCGGATGAAGTCGTCAGGATCGACCGTGATGGTACATCAGATGAACTTGAGATCTTTGCCAGGGCAGCATCCGGACTTGCGGCCGGTAAGAAGCCTTCTGAGCTTGGGAAAGCAGTGAAAAATATAAGTGAGAAAGTCCCATTAAGAGCAACTATCGATAAAGATGTTATTATTGGCAGCATCATCTTCATTGACTCCTATGGGAATGTTATTTCGAATATCACAAGAGAGGTATTTCACAGAGTTTTTGAAGACAGGCCTTTCCGTATTCTGATACAAAGCAATAAAAATTACACCGACCAGATATCTATTAACTACAGTGATGTACCTGTTGGCGAAATGCTTACAAGGTTCAATTCGCTCGAACTCCTTGAAATATCAATTAATGGAGCCAATGTTTCCGAATTACTGAGTCTCTCAATCGGTTCAGTAGTACGGGTTGACCTGACTGCCAAAACCGCAGCTCCCAACCGCCTGTTTTAAAACTGTTATCATGCTTGATAAGAATAAAAGTCCCGAAGAGTTTCAAAAGCTCCTTGACATTATTGATAAGCTCAGGGCTGAATGTCCCTGGGATAAGAAACAAACCAACGAGAGTCTGCGCAAACTCACCATTGAGGAAACCTATGAACTTTCGGAATCAATCTTTTCTGATAATAACGATGGTATCCGTAATGAGCTTGGTGACCTGATGCTTCATATAGTATTTTACGCCAAAATCGGTGAGGAAAAAGGTCTTTTTTCAATGGCTGATGTTCTGACGGGTATAAATAAGAAGCTGATTTACAGACATCCTCATGTATTTGGAGATGTCGAAGTTTCAGGAGCAAGAGAGGTTGAGCAAAACTGGGAGAAGCTCAAAATAAAAGAAGAAAATGGCTATAAGCCTGTTCTTTCAGGTGTGCCATCATCCCTGCCGGCGATTGTGAAAGCTAACAGAATCCAGGAGAAGGTAAGAGGTGTGGGATTCGACTGGGAAAAGCCCGAACATATCTGGGATAAGGTGCATGAAGAGATACTGGAACTGAAAGAAGAAATAAAAAATCATGATACAGAGTCGCTGGAGTCTGAGCTGGGGGATGTTCTATTCTCAATCATCAATGCTTCGCGGCTATATGGTATTGATCCGGAAGCAGCTCTGGAAAAAACAAATCGCAAGTTCATCAAGCGGTTTAATTATCTTGAAACGGAAACTCTTAAAAAGGGCATTTCCCTGCACAACATGAGCCTTGATGAGATGAATGTCATCTGGGAAGAGGCAAAAAAAGAGGATGTGAAATAATTAACACTCCCAGAGCCACTATGGATAGTGACAGAATGAGGAATCTCATGGATGTCACTGCAATCATTTGATCCGACGAAGGGGGTGGAAACTTACTTTGAAAACCTGTAACTGAGAAGCTGGTAAATAATTTTGGCAGCGACAAAATCGGGCATTTTATTTACAGGGGAAGGGCATAATTCAACAACATCAAACCCTACAACATTTTTGTTATTGATGACTTTCCTCAAAAAACTGATAAGTTCAGAGTATTCCGGTCCTCCCGGTTCGGGGGTTCCTGTCGATGGCATTAACGAAGGATCAAAAACGTCCAGATCGATGGTTAGGTAAACATTGTCTGAAAGTTTTTCCAAAGCCTCTTCATACAGATTTTTGTTGAAGTAGAGTTCATGAGAATAGAATATCCTGTCTCTCTCTACAAATGGCAGCTCTTCAACAGACATGCTTCTTATGCCAACCTGAACAACCGGGGCAAGTTCACGTGCCCGGGCCATAACACATGCATGGTTAAATTTTGAACCTTCATACTCCTGTCTCAGGTCAGAATGAGCATCGAGCTGGAGTATTGTCAGATTATTAAAATGTTCAGCAAAAGCCTTTATGCTTCCAATACTTACAGTGTGGTTTCCGCCTATTATAACAGGAAATTTATTTTCAGTCAGCAATAATCTGGTCTTGTCATAGACAGCCTTTACAAGAGCATCAGGAGTTGACTTTTCAAATATGGGACTTAAAGTGAATATTCCTTTTTTATGTACTTCTGAATTTGTTTCTATGTCATAGAATTCCAGGTTGACTGAAGCCTCTAAAACAGCATCCGGACCCTTGTCAGCACCTTTTATCCAGGTACTTGTTTCGTCATAAGGTACAGGAAGGATAATTATTTCTGAATCATCATAATTATAAACGACTTCATTGCCGCCGAAATTCATATTCTACTGTTTATCTGATTTTTTTGGGGACGGCCTGGCTTTTTTCTTAGCCGGTGCCGGATTTTTCTCAGGTTCATGCAAATTGTCTGTTGCAGTTTCTTTAACTTCTTCATTTGAATCCTTTTCAGGTTCATCCTTCAAAAGAAGATCGAGGGACTGAAGAGTGTTGTACCACTGTACAACCTTTTTTATGTCGCTTGGATAGACTCTTTCTTTGGCATATTCCGGAAGCACTTCTTCAAAGTATGTTCTCAGTTTATCAGCATCGTTCTTTGAATCGATTGCCTTACCGCCATTTTCTTTTTTAAAAATTAGATCAAAAACTTTACCCAGAGGCATATCTTCAGTCTCTGTAAAAATGGAGATGTCTTCCAGTGAACTTACCTTTGCTGAGCTGTAAGCGCTGCTTCTCTTCTTCGTTTCGAGATGTTCAATTATGATAGCATTCTTACCCTGGGCAATGAATTTAAATAAGCCTGGCTCTCCTGAAATTGCGATAATATCCTTTATATTCATTTTTATTTTATTTATGCAAATTTAATTCTTGTATGGTAAAGTCTACTCAAAGCTATTGATTTTTTATGGCTATCAGGCAATATTTCTCTCTTTCTTAATTTTACTGTAGGCTTCATTCACCTTTTTAAACTTCTCATCGGCCGACCGCCTGAAATCTTCACCCAGATGAACAACCTTATCAGGATGGTACTTCATTGCCATACGGCGATATGCTTTTTTAAATTCTTCATCAGTGACCGATGGTACGATTTCAAGAATTTTGTATAAAGAATCAGTTTCAGGAATAAACATATTCTTTATTGAGAGATAGTCTGAAGTTGTAACGCCAAGTGCAACATAAATTTTTTCCATCAGGTCAATCTCTGCCCGATGCATCATGCCATCAGCAATTGACACATTAAAAAGAAGATGAAGTAATTGAAGACGCGAGGAATAGTCCATATTTCTTCTGATCTGATAGCAGACATCGCTCATAGGGATGTCTTTCTTAAGCAGGTCTTTCAGCACGAGAAGTGCATCTTTTGCTCTCTCCTTACCGAATTGTCTTACAAAAAAGGTTTTAACATAATCAAGTTCTGACCTGACTACCTTTCCGTCAATCTTCATAACTCCTGCTATAAGTACAAGCAGGCTGACTCCAAAGTCGCCGGGAGCAGTATTCTGACCAATAGCAGTATAACCGGTACCTTCACCTGAATTATCGTCAACCATTGATCCGACAAGCATGCCCAAAAGACCTCCGATAGGCCCGCCAAGGACCCATCCTAAACCTCCGACAATTAATTTTCCGAAATTACCCATATCTAAGCTTATGCTTTTAAATATTCAAGAATATCCTTATGAATTTCAAGAATTGCCGGAACGATCATATCATTTTCTGAGTTATTGATCACATAATCTGATAGTTTGGATCTGGACTCATCATCCATCTGATTCCTTACCCTTTCCATAACCTTATTTCTTGAAAGTTTATTTCTTTTTATCACTCTCGCCACCCTCTCCTCCAGCGGTGCAACAACTGTAACAACTTTGTCAACCAACTCTGAAAAACCGCTCTCAAATAAAATGGCTGCTTCAATAATTACATAAGGACGGGTCTGTTTATCAGCCCATGTTCTAAACTGATCGAATATAACAGGATGAACGAGGGAATTAATCCCGCCCAGAAGTAATTTATTATTAAAGATCAAAGATGCGAGTTTTTCACGATCAAGCGATCCGCTTAAATACAGGTCAGTTTCTGCGAGAGAGTTGATGCTGCGGATAATTTCCGGATTGGCATCCATTATTTCCCTGGCAGCGTTGTCAGCCGAAAAAACAGGAATTCCAAGAACAGTAAACACTCTGCAAACGGATGTTTTGCCACTGCCAATACCACCTGTTACTCCAACCCTCAGATTTTTATTACCGTTATTTTTCATTTATTGGTTACACCCGCCTTTTCAAATGAAAAAAACAATGTGTCCGGCTTGATTGAGAGTATTTTACACTCAGTTTTCAACTGTGCTGAGAGGTTTTTTACAAGTCCTGAGGTAACCAGGAAATAACTGGATCGGGCAGAACCTTTTACTCTTTTATAACCAACTTTGGAGATATCAATTATGGCAGGCGTACGATTACCCGAATATTTCAGTTTGAAGATTGAATAACCGGGTCCCAGCAGATTGAGATTAAGTTTTTCAGGAAGTTCTTCAGACAGAACCATTCCTTTAGGGATACTTATATATCTTACAGGATATCTGATTTCTGCTTCAAGGTTTTTTCCCAGAGAGTTAAGATACCAGAAGATAAATGAAATAAAAAGGAAGAAAGCAAAAACCAAAAGATTTCTCCTGATTCCCCTTACTTCCCTTTTTGTAAGTCTTTTTGATTCTATTGATTTTGATCCCTTCACACCGGGCTAAATGAATAAGGATTATTCAGTATCAGAAGATGGATCTTTAATCAATGCACTCTTGTCAATTTTGAGCTTTATATCACCCCCTACATCCATAAGAACGTAATTTTCCTTTACTTCATATACCTTACCGTAAATTCCGCCGGTAGTAACAACTTTATCACCTCTTTTCAGAGAGCTTCTGTAAGTGGTCATTTCTTTCTGTTTCTTCATCTGTGGCCTGATCATGAAAAAGTAGAAGACCACAAAGACAAGAATAAGTGGCAAAAATGTTACCAGCGGGTTACTCTGACCGGTTGATCCGGCAGGCTGACTCATCAAAAACAAATAAGCAAAATTGGTCATCTTTTAAAGTATTAATTATTATTATTGGTTATTACATCTGCAGTTATTTTAAGCATTAGCACCGGTACGGAGGCATTTGATTTAATTGTAATAATCTTTGTCTGAACGCCACTTCGTCCCGATGTATCAAATATCACCTCCAGTTCACCTTCCGCGCCCGGGGAGATTGGGTTTGTGTCATATCGCGGCACTGTGCATCCACATGTTGTTGATGCCGCGAGAATTACAAGATTTCCGGTGCCGGTATTCTCAAAATTAAAAAGATATTCGACTTTTTCACCCTCCGATACCTTGCCAAAATCATGTTCTAATACTCTGAAGCTTAATATTGCTTTTCCTGTATCCGAAGCTCCTGCAACAGACTTTACTGAATCTTTTTGAGTACCGTTGCCGCATCGCAAGGCTAATAAAGCAAGAAGGAAAAATATGGATATAGAACCAATCTTCTTCATAGTGACAGAATAAATTTTTTGTGTTTAACCGGAAATATCTTCACCTACCAGACCTCTTCCTGTTTTATTGATTTCTCCCTTTTTTCTGATCTCTTTTACAATATTATCCAGTATACCATTTACAAAGGTACTGCTTTTTGATGTACAATAGTATTTGGCTATTTCAATGTATTCATTCAAAGTAACCTTTACAGGTATTTCAGGAAATTCAAGTACCTCTGTTACAGCGAGTTGCATAACAAGAATATCCATCAGAGCAATTCTCTCAACTTCCCAGTTGGTTGTATTGTTATCGATCAGTTCAGAGGTTCTTTTTTGATGAAGAATTGCCTTTCGAAAAAGAATTTTTACGAAATCTTCATCTTCCTGATTCTTGAATAATGGCATCAGGCTTGCATTTTCACCTGATTCGATTTTAAATCTTTTAATAGTTTTTTCGACCATCGAACTGACGTATTCCATATCGTCATTCCAGTAAATGCTTTGCTCTTCAAGACTTGCATGAAGATCATCAGAATTAGCGAAAAGGACTGTTATGAGTTTGATAATGAATTTCTTATCAGTTACATAATTGTGTTCTTCTGCAATCATATATTCCTCATATACTTCCCACGCCAGCATCCTGTTGTAAAGGATGCGAGGAATATGTGAGTTATTCACCCATGAGAGTTTAGAGGAAGAAATATATTTTTTGAAGGCCAGGTTTGCTCTTATCTGGGCAATAACCTGGTTATCGATAAAGCGCCTTCTTGGATTGAGATCTTCAGTGGTCGGCATCCTTTTTTGCAATGCCTGATCAATTTTTTCCCCGGCAATGTCTGCAACATCCAGAACCAGAAGCATAATGTAATGGTATAGATCATAGGTCTTTCCAACACTGAACACCAGTTCTGTTTCTGCATGTACAAGATTGTCATCCTCCCTGCGGTTAAGAGCATAAAGAGCCATCAAGGCTTTTATACGTAATAATCTTCTGCTAATCATTTATAAAGAACATCATTATTTCGGGAGCAAAAATACTCTTTTTCCTTTAAGGTCAAAGCACGAATTCAACATTTAGGTTTTATTAATGAGCGTAATCTTTAAATAATTTAATGTAATGAATTGATAATGTTCCATATAAGATTTTATATACTCCACACCTTTACCATATCCTGTTTCAATCTTTACAATTATTCTGTCACTATATGAATTGATAAAAAAATTATTACATTTGACAATACAAAATAAAAACCCTATCAACTAACTGACTTAGAAAATGGAAGAAGAAGCTGCAATCAAGGAAGTCATAAACGGGAATGATGAGAAAATTATAAAAGAGGAGATCTTTACCAAAGTTGTAAGGGCAGGTAAAAGAACTTACTTTTTTGATGTTAAAGCAACACGCAAGGAAGACTTTTATCTGACAATTACAGAAAGCAAAAAACGGCTGGGCAAAGAAGGTAAGGTATTCTATGAAAAACACAAAATTTTCCTTTACAAGGAAGATTTTGACAAATTCGCGGAGGGAATGCAGGATGCCGTTTCATTTATTGCAAATGACAAGGGGGAAATGAGACTATCGGATTCCGAATCGGATGTTGAACCTACTAATGATAACATAATTCTTACTACGAAGGATTTCTCAGACATCGAATTCGATGATCTGGGTAAAAAGTGAGATACCCAAATTAAATTTTTTGAAGATTAGATCCTGATGTCTGACTATATCTTATTAATTATAGGTATACTCCTGATGATTATTGGAATAATCGGATGTATGGTACCTGTTCTTCCGGGCCCACCACTTAGTTTTCTTGGACTGGTCTCACTGCAGTTAACACGCTTCGGGGATTTTTCGAAAACAACCCTTATTGTGCTTGCTGCAATTGCACTCACTGTAACAATCCTTGATTATGTTGTTCCTATCTGGGGAACAAAGAAATTCGGAGGATCAAAATATGGTACAAGAGGTGCAACAGTTGGTCTGGTTATTGGTCTGTTCCTTGGACCGATCGGAATTATACTGGGTCCGCTGATAGGAGCATTCGTAGGTGAAATGATCTTTAAGGATGATATTAAATATGCAATGAAAGCAGGTTTTGGAAGTCTTATAGGATTTCTGACAGGGATAGGCTTGAAACTTGCAGCCTCATTTATTATGACTTACTACTTTGTTAAGGAGTGGATTGCGTGATGCGCCTTAACACCTAAACCCCTCTGCCGCTGCGTGGCACCTCCCGTGAGGGGAGGAAAATCGTCTCTTAGTCACTTAGTCCCCAGAGTAGCTACCATTACTGCTTTTATAGTATGTAGTCTGTTTTCAGCTTCGTCAAACACAATTGAGTGTTTCGATTCAAAAACATCTTCGGTTACTTCCATCCCGTCAAGGCCGAATTTTTTAAAAATGTCCTCTCCCACTTTTGTTTCCCTGTTATGAAATGCAGGCAAACAATGCAGGAATTTAACCGACGGATTTCCGGTCATTTTAATTACGTTCATGTTTACCTGGAAAGGTGTCAGAAGTGAAATTCTCTCTTCCCATACTGAATCCGGTTCACCCATTGATACCCATACATCGGTATATAAGAAATCAGCATCTTTTACAGCCTCATTTACTTTGTCAGTGATTGTGATCTTAGCGGCCGTCTCCTTAGCAATAGCCCTGCACTCTTCAACAAGCTCATCTGCAGGTTGATAAGCCTTAGGTGCGGCTATTCTGAAATCGATACCCATTTTTGCAGAACCTACCATCAGAGAATTGCCCATATTATATCTTGCATCCCCAAGATAGCAGAATACCATTTTATTAAGAGGCTTATCTGAATGTTCGATCATAGTCAGAAAATCAGCAAGTATCTGTGTAGGATGAAATTCATTGGTAAGTCCGTTCCATACAGGGACGCCGGCATACTTCGCCAGTTCTTCAACAATCTCCTGCCCGTAACCTCGATATTCAATACCGTCGTACATGCCACCAAGTACCCTGGCAGTATCTTTCATCGATTCTTTCTGACCAATCTGAGATCCTGTAGGACCAAGATATGTTACGTGAGCTCCCTGATCATAAGCAGCAACTTCGAATGCACACCTGGTACGAGTAGAGGCTTTTTCAAAAATAAGAGCAATATTCTTACCCTTAAGATGCTGATTTTCAGTGCCATTTTTCTTAGACTTTTTTAATTCTGCAGAAAGATCGAGAAGATATTTTATCTCAGCAGGTTTGAAATCAAGCAACTTAAGAAAATGCCGGTTGTGAAGATCTATTGTCATGATATGAAATATTGGTGATTTGAATATTGAAAAGTGTAAAAATAATAAATTTCATCATAATATAATTTTATTCACTGTTGCCCGGTTAAAAATTTTAAAAAAACTATAGAACTCAATGCGTACAGTACTTTGTATCATATTTGACTTCGTCGAGCCCTTCGGGGTTCGTTCCGCTGGAGCTTAAATTTCATATTGTGCAATTTTTCTACAAACGGTTCCATAATGCTCCTATGGAATAACCTTCGGAAACAATGATCGTATAGACAATCTACCTGCGTTCGTCTTCGTATTCCATAGTAATTTTTGAACCGTATTTTTTATCGGCCAGCTTAAAAGCTTCGGTGATTACACTTTTCTTACCACCTTGTTTTATGAAACTAAGACATGCCAGCACTTTTGGTTCCATACTGCCTTTAGAAAACTGCCCTTCATTAAGATATTTTAAGGCATCAGCATAATTCAGAAATTCCTTTATTTCCTGGTCGGGTTTTTTATAATTAATATAAATGTATGGAACATCTGTGAGAATATAAAACTCGTCAGCTCCTATAATTGTACCCAGAAGTGATGATGCCATATCCTTGTCTATTACAGCTTCTGCAGGCCTTACATCTTTTTTTTCATCGATGTATACCGGGACCCCTCCACCTCCTGCTGCAATTACTATATTTCCATTCCTTGCCAGATCGCGGATAATTGTATGATTCATAATATCTTTTGGAACCGGTGACGGCACAACCCTTCGGAATCCACCTTTGGATTTGATCTCCTCTTTAAAAATCCAACCTTTTTTCGCTGCCAGCAAATCAGATTCTTCCTTAGTGTATATCTTACCCACTCTCTTCTGAGGGTCGTTGAATGCGGGATCGCTAAAATCGACTATAACCTGTGTTACCATACATATTACATTCCGGTCGAGCCCGTGCTTGTTAAGGACATTCCTGAACATCCTTTCAATCATATATCCTATACCTCCCTGGGAGTCAGCCACACAAACATCTATGGGCATTTGTGCAATATCATAAAGTTGCTCACCTGCGTCATTCCTCATAAGGATATTTCCAACCTGAGGTCCGTTTCCGTGGGTAATAACTAAATCATATCCCTCCTTTATGAGGAATACGAGATTCTCAAGGGTATCGGTTGTATTTTGTTCCTGCTCCTCTATTGTGCCTGCCTGACCGTCTCTTAAAAGAGCATTCCCGCCAAGAGCCACTACAGCTAGTTTATTCTTCATAAAACAATGTATAAATATCTGATAGCTAAAACAAATTAAGCAATAGACAGTTTAAAAATTTATCATAATCATAACAAAGAATACAAAATTATTAAAATCCGGGCGATTTTCAGAATAGCCACTCAGATTTCCGGATGTATAAGAGTTGTTATTCTTTTAACATGCCAACCGTGATAAACTCATAAAAATCAGTGCAGATAAGCGTTATTAAAAAAAATTATTACATTTACATAAATTCAAAATATTAAATATAGGTGAGATTAAGTACTGGGGTTTTTATTACAGCGATTTTTACATTTTTTGTTTACTCCTGCTCGGAAAAAGGAGGCAAGTATCTAAATCAGGGTGAAATTCATTATAATATCGATTACAGGGGAAATGTTGGCCCGATGCCAATTGAGATCATGCCAAAAAATCTTATTGTTTCATTCAAAAAGAATAAAATCCTTTTTGAAATTACATCTCCTTTCGGCAATTCCGGTATCCTGAATCTGGCTAATCCTGATAAAGGAATTTTTGATACTTACCTTAGCCTTTTTTCCTTCCGTTATTACTATGAAGCAGAATTAGGGGAGCAACATCCGGGTTTTGAGGCAATGGCAGGTATGGTAATAAACCCAACAACTAAAACATCGGTGATATGCGGTTATAACTGCAAACATGCTGAAGTTACTTTTCCATCAGACAGAAATAAAGTTTATAACATCTGGTATACCGATGAAATCAAGCTAAAAAACCCCAATGCCGCAACTCCATTTAGCGAAATTGATGGTGTGCTCATGGGTTTTTTCTTTTTTATAGGTACAACCGAACTTCATTTTGAGGCAGAGACTGTTTACAAAAAAGAGATTCCCGATGCTTCGTTTGAAAGAAGGGAAAAATATAAAAAAGTATCAAGGGATCAGATCAATAGTCTCATGAGTAAAATGATAAGCTTATAAGCTGGCAGCAACTGAGATCCGGGCTATCTCACCATAAATCATCAATACAAAATCAATTCTATATTAAAGCGTATTTCAAATTTATTACCTTTGAGATGCTATCTTTATTAGAAGATGCCCCAAAACTATACTATTAAGTTGTTGATACTCTTGTGAAATGATTAAAGAGAAAGAAGGAACCCCTAAAAAACCCTCAAAAACTGCTAAAAGCCCCGGAGCATTAAAATCCTTTTTTTCTGATGAAAGATTAAAGTTTGTTGTCGGGATACTTATAACCGGCTTTGCATTATATCTGCTTCTTGCATGTGTTTCATATCTTTTCTGGTGGAAGTCTGATTTAAGTCTTGCCGGGAACGATGTAATATCAGGTCCGGAAATTAAAGTTAAAAACTGGGCAGGAAAGAGCGGATTCTGGCTTTCAGATATGATGATTTCCTTTGGATTTGGCTATGGAGCATTCTTCCTTCCGCTTATTGTGGGCTCCATTGGTCTGAAAATGTTAAGTTTCCCAAAGATCAGACTATGGAGTCTGATAACAAAATTCACGCTTGCTGCAATTATCCTCTCCCTGATCCTCAGCTATGTTTTCGGTGAAGCGGGTGGTTATCTGAAAAGTGGTCCGGGTGGTGCACAGGGCTATTTTATTACACAATGGTCTAATGCATTTATGGGACTAATAGGCTCAGGAGTGGTAATTGTCTTCATCACTGTCTCTTATATGATATTTGCTTTGAAATTCAAACCTGAAACACTCCGGGTCAAAATACCTGCATTCCTGAACAAACCCAAGTCAGAAGTCTTAACTTATAACGGGGATTCTTCAATCATTGACGATGAGGAGGCAGATGATCCGGAACAGGATGATGATTTCGAACCGGTGGTGACCGGAAAAAATAAATCCCCTGATTTTATAGTGAGGAACACGATGATCGATCATACTGACCATGAGCCTGTAACTGATCTGCCCGTAACATCAGGGTTGTCCATAATAAGGGATTTTGATAACGACAAGGCTATGGTTCCTGAAGAAGAGGAAGTCCCGATAAATATTATCAGACCGAACACCGGTGACAGACTTTCTGAGGAAGAGGTAGAAAAAATAATGGGTAATTATGATCCCCGGCTCGATCTGTCACGTTATAAGTTTCCTCCAATATCAATTCTTCGTGAACATAAATCAGAAACAGCTTTTGATAATAATGAGGTTTTTGAAAATAAAGAAAACATAATCAAGACACTTGGTGATCATAAAATAGCTATAAAAAGTATTTCTGCCACGGTAGGTCCAACAGTAACATTATATGAAATTGTTCCTGAAAGGGGTGTCAGGCTTGCCCGGATAAAATCTTTGGAAGATGACATTGCACTTAACCTCTCAGCTCTGGGGATAAGGATCATTGCCCCGATACCCGGAAGGGGGACAGTTGGTATTGAAGTGCCAAACAAGAAACCTGAAATGGTTTCGATGCGTTCTCTTATTACCTCAAAAGCATTCCAGGAAACCAAATTTGATATTGCCCTGGCTCTTGGCAGGACCATTACAAATGACCCGTACATTGTTGATCTTACCAAAATGCCACACCTTCTTGTTGCGGGAGCTACCGGACAGGGAAAGTCTGTCGGCATTAATGCAATTATTACATCAATTCTATATAAGAAGCATCCTTCGGAAGTAAAATTTGTACTTATTGATCCAAAAAGGGTTGAGCTTCCGCTATATATGAAGATTGAACGTCATTTTCTTGCCAAATTACCTGATGAAGAAGATGCAATTATTACTGATACTCAAAAAGTTATCAAGACATTAAATTCTCTTTGCATTGAGATGGACAACAGGCTTGAGCTTCTGAAAGCTGCCCAGTCAAGGAACATAAAAGAGTACAACGAAAAGTTCATTGGCCGTAAGCTCAGTCCTGAAAAAGGTCATAAGTATCTTCCATATATCGTTTTAATTATTGACGAATTTGCAGATCTGATCATGACTGCGGGTCGCGAGATTGAAGGTCCGATAGGCAGACTTGCCCAGCTTGCCAGAGCAATCGGTATACATCTGATTATATCGACTCAGCGGCCATCAGCAAACATCATAACCGGCTTTATTAAAGCCAACTTTCCAACGCGTGTTGCATTCAGGGTATTCTCTTCAATTGATTCGCGTACCATACTTGATGCCACAGGCGCTGACAGGCTTGTAGGCCGTGGGGATATGCTGGTATCATCGGGAAATGAGCCTGTAAGGGTGCAGTGTGCCTTCATCGATACGCCAGAAATAGAAGAACTTACGGATTTTATAGGTTCGCAGCAGGGATATCCCGATGCAATGCATCTGCCCGAATATATTGATGACAGTGATAATGGTGTTTCAGATGTTGATCTCAGAAAAAGAGATGGTATGTTCAATGATGCTGCTCACCTGGTAGTTCAGCATCAGCAGGGATCAACGTCACTGATCCAGAGAAAACTGTCTATAGGCTACAACAGGGCAGGCAGAATAATCGACCAGCTTGAGGCAGCAGGTATTGTAGGACCGTTTGAAGGAAGTAAGGCCAGAGACGTTCTTTGTGTGGATATGATAGCTTTGGAACAGATTTTGAAGCGTCTTGAATAAAAGGAACAAAATGAAACAAACTATACTCATTCTTTTAGCAGCTTTTTTCCTGAATTCCAGTGTTTCAGGTCAGAATGATCCGGCGGCAATAAAAATCCTGGATAAGTTTTCGTCCACCGCATTAAGTGCCCCGTCAGTTTCAATGAGATTCAGGTTTATATCTGTTGACAATACTGAAAACAGGCACGATACTTTACCCGGGTCAATAGTTATCAGTAATAATAAGTATAAACTTGAACTTCCCGATAATTCAATCTGGTTTAATGGTGAAGTATCATGGAATTATCTGCCTGCAGAAAAGGAAGTTACGATTACTAAGTCAGACAGAAAAGACGATTCTTTTCAGAGTCGACCTTCAGCAATTTTTTCAATGTACAAAAAGGGATATAAGAGTTTACTTATCGAAGAGAGACGTGATTCATACATAATTGATCTTTATCCTGAAGATTTAAAAAGTGATTTTATAAGAGTCCGGCTTTCAATTGGTAAGTCTCTTATGAATCTTATAAGCCTTGAGTATAAAAAGAAGGACGGGGTAACAATGACATTTTTTGTAGAAGAATACAATCTGAAAACAAAACCCGACCCTTCATTTTTTATCTTTTCTCCTGAAAAATATAAAGGGGTAGAGGTTATTGATATGAGGTAATGTGCCCAAAAATCCTTTAACCGCAGAGTACGCAAAGTTTATGGATTTCATTTCCATCAATAAACCCACCCCAAACCCCTCCGCTGGAGGGGATTCTA
>JBBRVC010000068.1:0-20125 GCA_038247205.1 Bacteroidales bacterium | reverse complement strand
TTTTGTCATCAGATATCTTTCTATCCATGCCGGAATCTGATAATCACGCAGCTTTGCCGATTCAAAATAAACAGCTTTTTGTTCAAGTGTTTTGTGGAGTTTAGTCCTCTTGTCTATAACCTTGTATTTATAATTGAAAACTAAAATTGTCGATAAAAGCGGATTTTCAAGGTAAACAATAAGATCTTCAATTTTTTTCAGGGTCTGAGCCTCCTTAATAATCACAACCTGGTGGGAAGCCATCATTGGAAACCGTCTTGCTGTTTCAATTATAGCGGGGATTGTTATATCATCGCCGTAAAAGATAATCTGATTAAAGGCTTTTTCAGTTTCAGGCAGCACCTTCTCTTCAATATATGCGGTAATCATATCGGTATAATAAGGTTCTTCCCCGGCAAGAAAGTACACAGGCTTGAAGATCCTTTTTTTCAGATCCGACATTATTTCTTCATAAGTGGTAGCCATTCTTAGAATCTTAAGTGCTTGACTGATATTCCATTAACAATAATTTCCCTCAATGAATCTATTCCAATTTTCAGATGCATCTCGACAAATTTCTGGGTAACGTCATTATCGCTTTTTTGGGTTTTGATACCTGTCGAAATCATTGGCTGATCTGATACCAGCAATAATGCACCGGTGGGCATCTCATTAGCAAAACCTACTGTAAAGATTGTGGCTGTCTCCATATCAATGGCCATAGCACGGGTTTTAATGAGGTATTTTTTAAACCGGTCATCATATTCCCACACCCTCCTGTTAGTTGTATACACTGTCCCGGTAAAGTATTCTTTTTTATATCTTGTTATTGTTGCAGATATGGCACTCTGAAGTTTAAATGCCGGCAGAGCAGGTACTTCCATGGGTAGATAGTCGTTGGATGTTCCATCACTTCTTATGGCTGCTATCGGCAAAATCAGATCGCCAAGGGTGTTTTTCTTTTTAAGTCCGCCGCATTTTCCCAGAAATAAAACAGCACTGGGCGATATTGCACTGAGAAGATCCATTATTGTTGCTGCGTTTGGACTGCCCATTCCAAAATTTATGATTGTTATTCCATCGCTGGTTGCACTTGGCATATTCTTGTCTCTTCCTTCAACTTCCACATTATTCCATTTGGCAAAAAGCTCAACATAGTATGTGTAATTGGTAAGAAGAAAGTACTTACCGAAGCTTTCGATTGTCTTACCGGTATACCGGGGCAGCCAGTTATTAACAATTTCTTCTTTGGTCTTCATAAACTTATTTCAGTTTTAATTATCTCAATATATTTGTAACAGATATATTAATTCATTGTTGAATTTTCATTGAATCTGATGAGCAGCAAATGAAAATATATAAATATTGTAACTTCAGCTTCAAAAGTACAAAACTAAGTTGAAACAGTTAAATTTACCGTCATATTCCTTCAAAATTTCAGGAAAAGAGGATCAGAAAATGATTTTTGATCCCGTCAGGCGAAGATATGTTAAACTCACACCTGAGGAATGGGTTCGTCAGAACTTCATTCAATACCTTGTATATGAGGGAAAGTATCCTGCCGGTCTGATGGGGGTTGAAACTATGTTCAGGTTGAATAAGCTTAAAAGAAGACTTGATATCCTGGTGCATAACAGAGCAGGAAATCCGGTACTGATTGTTGAGTGTAAGGCTCCGGAGGTAAAAATTGATGACAAAGTTTTTGACCAGATTGTATGCTATAATATGGGATTGAAAGTTCCGTATATTATTGTTACCAACGGTATTGATCATTATGCCTGCAAGATTGATCATGAAAATAATAAGTATGAATTCCTTCTTGTTATACCACTTTATGAAGACCTTCTGATAACTCCGGAGCTATGATAAATGTTACCTGTGCCATAATAAGAAATGAGGATTGCGAGGTTCTGGTCGTTCAGCGTGGCGAGCAGACTGACCATCCTTTCAAATGGGAGTTTCCGGGTGGCAAGATTGCTCCGGGAGAGAGTGAGGAGGATTGTATTATCCGTGAGATCAGTGAGGAATTATCAATTGATATTGTAATCTGTTCGAGATTAGAACCAATTGAATATGACTATGGTATAAAACAAATATTCCTGATACCTTTTGTCTGTGACACACTTAATGACCTGCCTTTATTATCAGAACACATTGCCTATAAGTGGCTACCGTTAGAAAAACTGGCCGCAGTGGATTATTCAGAAGCGGATCTGATTGTTGCCACTGAATATCTCAGTGTTATAAATGGAGATTCTCACCCCCCTGAAGGTGTCAGGGCAGAACAGCATTCCGATATAAATGACGCTGAGCTTAAGTCAATGATAAACACCATGATGAGCAGACAGGAGGCTGAATGGATTGCTACCTCTGCTATTGATAATCCTGCAATTTTTAATAAACTTTTCGAATTTTCCTCCTCGTCAGATAAAAAATTAGCTTTCAGGGCATCATGGACTCTTACAAAAGTTTGTGACAAATTTCCTGCGTTAATGCATCCTCATCTGAGCAAAATAATCGGAATGCTGGAAGGTATTGATAATGAGAGCTCCCAGCGTTCTTTTCTGAGAATATTATCCCTAGCGGATTTTAAAATGATCCCTCAGAATTTATATGGCGTACTTGCAGACCACTGCTTCAAGTCGCTTAATTCGGGTTTTTCAGCAATTGCCATTAAAGCATATTCCATGGAAATCCTATACAAGCTTTGCGTAATTTATCCTGAACTGGCACATGAACTATACGCATCAGTCAATATACTTCAGGGGGAAGCCTCGGCAGGGGTTAAAGCAAGAGGACAGCTTATACTCAAAAAACTGACAGATATCAATCCTGATCTGAGATATAGTCAGCCATAATCTTAAGAATGTCGGGGCCAGAATTTTTTCTACCGCTTTTAGATTATTATTCTCTGATTTGATTATCGAATAAAATCGCTGAGTGGTCGAATTATTTTCCCTGATTTGTTCATCGGACAGACCTGAAGCATGAATTATATCCTCAGGCCGGCCATGACTTTATCCACCCATGATCCGGAGATAGACTTTTTATCCATATCCTGTGCCTGAAACTGATTTATTCACATTCTTCAACTTTCTTTACTATTTTTGCAGATTAAAAATTACCAGATAATGAGAATCGTTGACACCCAGGGACAACTTTGTCCGGCACCACTTATCGCAACAAAAAGAGCACTCAAAGAAGCAAAGTTCTCAGAATCATTCCAGGTACTCTCTGATAGTCTTACTTCAGTGAACAACATCTCAAGATTTCTGACCGATAACAATACTGATTTTCAGGTGGTTGAAAATTCGGGTTTTTGGACATTAACTGTTACCAAAACAACGCATGGGCTAATAAAGCCACACGCTGAAACTTATTGTATAACAGATATTCCGCATTTCTCAAATGGCAATTTTGTTATTTCATTTTCTTCCGACAAAATGGGGGAGGGGGACGAAAAATTGGGTGATCTTCTTATGCTAAATTTCATAAAAGCGATCAAGGATCTTGATGAGTTGCCTCAAAAAATGGTCTTTTACAACAAAGGAGTGTTTCTTGGATCAGAAAATTCACCTGTTCTTGATCACCTGAAAGAAATTGAGAAAATGGGAGTTAAGTTGTTTTTATGCGCTACCTGTGTGAACCATTATTCACTTGATAATAAGATACAAATAGGTACTTTGAGCAATATGTTCGAAATAGTTCAGATCATGGCTTCCTCAGTCAATGTTATAAAACCCTGAAAATAAAGATATTAACATATGCAGATCGACCTTCTCAAAATGGTTGAAGCAGGTGGCTGCTCAGCAAAGATCTCACCAAAACAGCTGGAAGAAATACTGAAGTATCTTCCCCTGCCTGTCGATCCGAACATACTTGTGGATATTGACACACATGATGATGCCGGGGTTTACAAGATAAATGATGAGCTCGCATTGGTAATAACCGTTGATTTTTTTCCTCCCGTTTGCAGCGATCCCTTTGAGTTCGGACAGATAGCTGCAGCCAATTCAATAAGCGATGTTTATGCCATGGGTGGTGATCCTGTTCTGGCACTTAACATCATGATGTTTCCTGCTACAAAACTACCGATGGAAGCCTATGCCGAAATTATGAAAGGAGGATTTGAAAAAGCTACTGAAGCCGGGGTCAGAATACTCGGGGGACATACAATTGATGATTTCCCGCCAAAGTACGGTCTTGCAGTAATAGGCTACGTTCATCCTGAAAGAGTGATTACCAATGCTTCTGCTAAACCCGGGGATAAGATCATTCTTACAAAACCCATTGGCACAGGGATAATTATGGCAGGACACAGACTTCAGATGGCAGACGAATCAGATCTTATTGAAGCAAAAAGATTGATGAAGCTTCTGAATAAATCGGGGGCCGTAGTAATGAAGAAATATAACATCAGGGGAGCTACAGATGTAACCGGATTCGGGCTTGCAGGACATGCACTTAAAATGGCTAAAGCCAGTAAAGTCTCCATAACTCTGAATATGAGCAAGGTTCCTCTGATAGGAAACTGTTATGGCCTTATGGATGACGGATGTATTCCGGGAGCGGCTTTTCGTAACCTTGATTATGCAGAGACTGATACGATTTTCGATAAGGATCTTGATTATAACCTGAAAATGATTGCTTTTGATGCACAGACTTCCGGCGGACTGCTTATGTGTGTTCCCCAGGATTTAACCAAATCTGTGCTTGAAGATCTGCGCCAGTCAGGTCTTTCCTCCCCTAAGATAATCGGTGAAGTAAAAGAGTTGAAGAAGAGTTTCCTTATTCTGGAAAATTGACGACCTTATTTGTTATTCTTAATCATTGTTATCAGGTAAAATTTAAACTTCAATAATTCATGATGGGGGCCATACCGATGCTGCTAACATATTGCCATTTTAAGTCTTTGAAAGGGGAGGAACCTTTCTACCTCGAAACACCCTCGTGCAATGTCCGCAAGGTTAAATATACTTATTATTGTATTAAATCTTTTAATCGAAAAGTGTTTCAAAAATTTTATGTTTTCTTGCTTCGAAACACATTTTTATCTGATCGGCGGTGTTACGTTCAGTCGAAAGGGGTGGAAGTTCATCAATAGTAAAGAATCCTGCATCAAGTGTTTCAGTATTCAACTGGAAAGTTAATTCGGTAAATTTGCATTCCACAAATATTTTATAGATCGTAAATGGATATATAAAATTGTTTCGTCTGTTAGCATAATGAACTGCAATAATTCTTTTCGGTATTACAATGGCACCAGCTTCTTCGAGACATTCCCTTACCGCCGATTCGCGGGCGGATGTATTCACATCTGCCCAGCCTCCGGGTAAGGACCACTTTCCATCAACCTTTTCTTTTACAAGCAGTATTCCATCATCTCTGAATACTACTGACCTTATATCAACTTTTGGGGTCTGGTAACCAGCTTCAGATCCAAACAATTCCCTTACCTTTTCGTGGTCAAGATCAGTGTAATGATGCAGGATGTCAATTGCAATTGTTCTTATCTGTTCATACCTGTCGCGGTCATAAGCATCAACACCAAAAGTCAGTCCCGATTGGGCTATCGATTGAAGCTCAGTTGCCCAATACAACCATTTATTATTCATTTCACCCTGCATAATAATTAAATGAAGGAAATATAGTAATTTATTTGATCTGACATTTCTGAAATGGTTATAATTTATAGGTTAATGTAAGCAGATGCAGAGTTTGAATATTTCTTTTTCTGGTCTGATCTCGGTTGAAAATTTCTTAGAATGAGATAAAAGATTAATATTTTCTTAATTTGTAATAAACAGACGAATGGAAAATTTGCTGTAAAATCGTACTAAAGATTTTTAGTATTATTTAATAGGATTCTTGTCATGAATATTGGAAGTATAAGAGAAAGAGCAGATTTGGAAAGTATCAGATTTTTGGATGATATTTCAGGAGAGTATTGTAAAAACAGAACTGTGATCCGTTTTATGATTGATAATCTTCATGAACCATTTATTCTATGTCAATGGGGACAGAATGGCAATATCCCAATAATTGATTTTAATCCTCTAGCTGTTAAATTTCTTGGCTACGGACCAGAAGTGCTATTTGGGAAGAATCTGTATGAGGTTTTTTCACCTGAATCTATCATTCTGGCAAGGAAATCTGTAAGTAGATTTCCAAAAGAAAAGAGTAGTTTATGTGAAGGCATCGTCATTAACGAAGAAGGACAGAAAATAAAAGTTGAGGTAACTCATTATGTTTTTAAATTAAAAGAGGGGATACAAGTTCTGATGTCTGTAAGAGATTTATCTCCTGAAAGAAAGGAATCAGAAAGCTTAAAAAATTCATTTCTGACAAATCTGAGCCATGAAATCAGGACACCTATGAACAGCATTATTGGTTTTTCTCAGTTAATGATTCAACCTCAATTGCCACGAGAATCTATGGAAGAGTATGCAAGTATTGTCAGTCAATCATGTGATCAGTTGCTTGATGTAATTAATGATATATTAGATATTTCGAGGTTAGAAACAGATCAGGTTAAATTAGAAATGAGCGAAATCAAAATGTCTGATTTGCTGAAAAATACATTAATACAGTTCAAACCAGTTGCATCAAAGAAGAAACTTGATTTCAGGTTAAACAGTGAACTTCTTAATGAAGACCTGATTTTAATATCGGATTATGCTAAACTCAATAAAATCCTTTCAATTCTTATCGGAAACGCTTTAAAATTTACATCAAGGGGTTATATAGAGTTAGGGTGTTATAAAAAAGATAGTTATTTTGAGTTTTATGTGAAAGATACAGGTATAGGAATACCTTCTTCAGATCATGAAATTATTTTTGAGAGTTTTCGTCAATCTGAAAATGGTCCATCCCAATTCCCTGCTGGCACAGGTTTAGGATTGTCAATTACACGTTCATTTGTAACCATGTTAGGAGGTACAATATGGGTTGATTCGAAAATTGGAGAAGGTAGTGTTTTCTATTTTACAATTCCGAATAATGCAAATATCAATACAGATTTAAAAACCAACGATCATGAAATTGTTCATTCATGTAAATATTCAAAAACCTGTCTGGTTGTTGATGATAATGAGTTAAATTACATTTATTTAGAGGCGTTATTGTTGCCTCTGGGATTTCAGGTTTTATGGGCTAAAGATGGAGAAGATGCGATCTTTATGGCATTGAATGAACCCGTTGATATTGTTCTGATGGATCTGAAAATGCCCAACATCGATGGTTACGAAGCTACAAAAATCATTAAAAGCAAACTTCCGGAACTTCCTATAATTGCTCAAACAGCATGTGCCCTCACAGATGAAAGAGATAGGGCTATTCATGCAGGTTGTGATGACTATTTAACTAAACCTATAAAAAAAGAGATTTTTTTACAAAAAGTAGATTTATTCTTAAATATGATTATTTGAATATAAACTGTGGAGAACAAACTAACAATAAATTCTGTTTTGAGTGACCTGAAATTATTGGATGCTATCACTGAAACATCTGATTCTCTTCTAAATGTTTATAAAATATTCCAGGAAGATAACAGTAATTCAGGTATTATTGTTTTGAAGGATGGGAAATTTTCAGGAATGCTTTCAAGAAAACGTTTCTTTGAAATTATGAGTAAACAGTATATGTATGATTTGTTTTCAAAAAGGACTGTTGATTTCTTCATCGCAACTGATACTATTGATAAGTATCTTGTTCTGCATTCCTCTACTTCTATTATTTCTGCTGCGAATCTTGCTTTAAACCGTGTAGAGAGTGAGTTGTCGGAACCTATAGTTGTTCAGTTAGAAAATGGTCGATATAAAATTCTGGATTTTTATCAATTGCTATTAGCTCAGAATGTAATACAGGGATTAATGAATAATTTGTTACAACAGGCCAACGACTTTAAACAGGAAGTCCTTGCAATTGTTGCACATGATCTTCGTAACCCTATTGGTAACATTCTGGGTTTTTCCAGCCTAATTTGCGATATGGATAGTGATACTTCAAAAGCAAGAGAGTTTGCAGGTCATATTAGTAAAACTGCAGTTCAAATGGAAGATTTGGTAAATAGTTTTCTGGTATCTGCAATAAACAATTCAGTTGAGTTCGATTTTGTTTTTTCGTGTTTCGATATTTTTGAATTGGTGAGTTCAATTATCCGGAATTTTACCCCTTCTTTAGATCGTAAACAACAGAATTTAAGGATCGAATGTGCAGCAAATGACTATAAAATATGTTCTGATAAAATTCGTCTTAAGGAAGTTTTTGACAACCTGATATCAAATGCAATAAAATACTCTGGTACCGGGAAAGAGATTTATATCAAACTTGAAAGAGAAAGTACGTATTTTACGTTTATTATAAAAGACCAGGGACCTGGTTTTTCTCATAAGGATCTTCAAAATATATACGGTAAGTTTAAAAGGCTTAGTGCAAGACCAACTGCGAATGAATCATCAACGGGTTTAGGTTTGTTTATTACAAAAAAGATTGTTGATAAACTAAACGGAAAAATCAATCTTGAAAGCCAGGAAGGTATAGGAAGCACATTCACTGTTACTCTTCCTATTACCCCAGGGTAAGGGTGAGGGAAGATATCTCATCTTAAATACAAGCAGTAATTATTTTTCTTTTAATGAACGGGTTGAATTATATTATTCGAATACAATTTTTTAAAAAATGCATTAACCCATTCTATTATTCTCTTCCTGGTAAAGTAAAATCAATCTGCAAGTCCTGTATTTTGTAATAGCTTTTGTACAATCTGATCGGCATTATGTGTTTTGGATATTTCTAAAGCAGCTTTTTTAATTCTATTCTGAAGGTCAGAATCATTGAAATAATTGACGGTATATTGAATCATCTCAGCAGTATTGGATACAAGGAACCCATTCTCATTATGCGAAACGATGTCTTTTAAACCTTTGGTATTGTATCCAATAACTGGTAATCCGCAAGATAATGATTCGAGGACTACACAACTGAAAGTATCATATTTTGATGGAAGTATAAGTATGTCAGATGAAGAATAAATAGCTGGAAGATCTAAAGAATCTACCCATCCGACATAAACAGCTTCAGGGAATACTTTTTTAAGTTTTTCTTCATCCGGTCCACTGCCTGCAATTACCATCTGGATTTCGGGAATATGAGACCTTATAGTTTTAAACATTTCCGGAAGGTCCATAACTCCTTTCTCATAACTGATCCTTCCTGCAAAGAGAATTACAGGCTGATTTTTTTTAATTTTAAATAATTGCTTTTTTGCTGGTGGACGAGGGAAAAAATGTGAACCCGGCCAATGTGAAGTGAGGAAGACGGACAATTTATTTAACCCCATTTTTTTATTGGTCAGCCAGTTCAAATGATCTGAATTGAAAACGAACAAGCCATCAAAGGCTTTGTAATAAGCTCGCAGAATTCTCCTGAACCGGGATTGGTTTTCTTTCTCAATTTTCAGTACTTTCCTTGAATAAAATATCCAATCGGTATGCATATAGAAGTAGGCAGGTACTGAATAAGCGTGTTTTAAATAGAGAGCCGCAAGACCCATGGGACCTTCTGTAGAACACATAATTCTGTCATATTCACCATTAAGAAATTTATGATGAATATCCAGGAAATTTGGAACCCGGTATTTTTGATCTTTATAAAACTTAATCAGTATTTCTGATTGCGGATTAATTACTACAAGATGATCTTCATTTTTAAGAGTGCTGCTGCATACCATGATGTCAATAGGCAAATTTCTGTTTCTGATTTCTTCAAGAAATGATTTCAGTACCATTGAAACACCATTATTGTCTCCCCATGTATCGCTGAGCCATAGCATCCTTTTAGGGTGTTCAAGACTTTTTAATGATTTTGAAAAATCATTCAGTAAAGGCCGGTTGTTAAACAAAACACGTGCACTTACAAAATGTGCACTCAGGATAATTGCTGAAGAAAGAAATGGAAATGAGAGGCCGTCAAGAAAACTAATCAGATCAGGAGAATGCTTCGATGATTTTTCAGACCGGCTTTGGCCTGTTCCAGTCCCGAGATACATTCTAAATTCACTTGGTAATTCAATTCGGGAGATTATTTTATTCAGGTCAGGTACTTCTGATTTTCTATACGGTTTTAAGTCATTTAATTTAACGGATAATCTGTCATTGAGGATCTTTCCAAGCATATTAAAAATCTGGTAAACTGAATTTGAATATGTTTCAACTGCCAGAACCGGATTTGATTGAAATGTCAGAGCCATTATTTTAGCCTGATCAAAAATAGGTTTATACTCATTTGGGATCAACCATCGTTTTGTGAAATGAGGTTCTATACCAGTTAAACTGTTATGAAACAAGTTTATGAATTTCATTGTGACTTTGTGTCGCCTTAGTTCAGCAAATCCATTGGCAACGAGTAATGCAGAAATTTTATCATGAGTTTCTCCATTATGCAAAAGGATTCTTAACAATCCCGGATCATCTCCATGAATCGCAATCTGGCAAAAGTAATCGAGGAAAGTGATCATCATTTTTTCACTATTATTATGCCCTCCAAATGCTGCCATATTCCCTTGCCGCAATGCTTCAAGAGCTAACTCTGATAGTGGTTTGTTCTTCTTTTTTTCATCAATATCTTTGATATATAGTCTTGTCCCCGTGAGACCGCTGAAAATACCAATATGGCTGTCTGATCCACCTGACATGCTTTTTCTGTATGGATCTCTGCAAAATCTTCCAGGCTCTATTCCTGATTTTTCTGATAGCTCATCTAGTTTATCTCTTGACAGCCCCTCAATCCATCTTTTTACCAGCATATTCTGCCATGTATCCCGCTGACCATTCAATACCTCAAATCGTTCAAATACAAGTGCCATTTTATTGAAAAAATCGGGTGGGATTGTTCCGGATTTTTTATAATGATATAGTGGATGTGCCCAAATTGTGGGCAAATTGTTGGCTATAGTATAATCAAGAAAAGAATATAGGTTTTTTCTCAACTTGTTTAGAATTGTTTCCTGTTCAGGGGTGAACCCATATGTAAGTACATGTATCCGTACCTGATAATCGGGGACCATGCAGCTGAATTCAGCTCCAACAAGTATGTCAAATCCTTTATCAAGCATTTCAAAACAGGAACGGGCATTATTGTGATTCGTAATTGTGAAGGCTTCCATCCCTTGTTTTGTAAGGGTCCCTATCAGATTGCTGGTAGGTAACCACGTTTCTGATACATTGAGGATTCGACCAAGTAATTCATCCGGCACATTACTGTTTAAATCATGACAATGCAAATCTATTTTGAATGTATCCTTTTCAGGGTAGATTAATCTATTATGTTCAAGAAATAGGGCTAACTCTGATTTGATTAAATTATGGAAAGACCGTTCAGATTGTTTTTGCATAGGATGAAAAAATATGGGCAAAATTATTCAATCTGATCTCAGAACTGAATTCATTAGTATTAAGTTATTGTTAATATGTTACCCGTTTCATAGGAACATTATTAAGTATAAATAGTAATCATGCATTTATTTCCTGTTTTGTAACATTTTCGCAACAACAGCAGGCAGCACACAATTTTGTAGGAACTGAGCAGAAGTAATATTTTCTAATCCGGCTAAAAATCAGACTGAAGATTACATCTCAGAACGTTTTGGTTGAGATTAGGATTTGAAATTATTTTGGGAGCGAGAACAGGAACTCAATTCCTCCTCCTATTTTAATTCTGACTTGTATATCGCCTTTATGTAAGAGTATCGCATTCTTTACAATAGCCAGTCCAAGCCCCGTACCACCACTCTTCCTTGACCTTCCGGAATCTACCCGGTAGAATCGTTCAAATACTCTTCCCAGATGTTCTTCTGGAATACCAACCCCATTATCGGAAAAAGAGAAATAGTAGAATTTTTCATCCTGGTTATATACTGATATAGAAACAGTAGTATTGTTTCCAGAGTAGTTGACAGAGTTTTCAAGCAGATTTTGGAAAACTGAGGTGATCAGAGATCTGTTACAGGTGATAAAAATATTGTCATCAATATTGACTTCCACCTTCATCCCTTTTGTTCTGATAGAGGATATGAAATTATCCTTTACTTCGCTTAATACTTCGTTAACATTAACCATTTCTTTGGAAAACGACCTGCCTGCCTCCTCAATTTTATTTATAACCACTATATCGTTAATGAGACCAGTTAGTCTGTCGCTTTGAGCCAGTGCTTTTTCAAGGAAGTATTTTTGTTTTTCCGGATCTATTCCCGGTTCATTTAAAAGTGTTTCTATATATCCCTTTACGGAAGAGACAGGTGTTTTAAGCTCATGAGCAATGTTGGATGTCATCTCTTGTTTAATAAGCCGACCCTTCTCTGATACCGTTATATCGCTGAGTATAACTTCGAAACTTCTGTCATTAAATACCACGCACTGTACTTTGAAGAATTTACCATTCCTACCTGTCTGATACTCCATTTTTGACAAGTCGGATATTTTTATTTCTGCATTCGACTGTTTTTCAATGAATTCAATTACTGGTAAAAAATCAGGCACTTTAAAGAAATTTGATGATGAGATTGTAAGCTCACCTGAAATCATATTCATAAACTGGATGAAGTGATTGTTGGTAAGTATCTTGGCTCTGTTTTTTGAGAAAAATGCAATTCCTTCATTTAATGCATTCAGGTGGCTGAAGAGTTTCTCTTTTTCATTGGCTAAATCAATCTGGGTTCTTAACATCCTGTTATAGATCCCAAGAATCTCTTCGCCGATAACTCCAAGTTCATTTTTTGGAAAGATAATATTCTGATTAACAGGTTCATTCCGGCTTACCCTAATTGCAAAATCCTTAAGCTTGGTAATTGATTCACTGAATTTATTTGTTACAAGAAGCAAAACGATCCAGATTGCGATAAATATAATCAGGATTACAACAATAAACATTTTCTCTGCAGAGAGGAAATTTATAATATTTATGTTATAAACCAAAGCTGCACGGATGTAGTACCTGTTGTAAAATTTCGAATAGTAGTAATACTCGACTCCGGTTGAATTTGATTTTCTTACTGAACTGCCAAAATCTGAAAATGTCGATTGGAGGACCTCTGGTCTGTCCTTATGGTTGCCCATGGCTTTCCAATTTGTAACAAAGCTATCGTATAAAACGCTTCCGGTAGGGCTTACTATTGTTATCCGAAGATCTTCATGGGGAAGTATTTTTACAAGAGAATCGACAATAATGTAATTTCCACTTTCATATACAGAATTTGCATTTATGTAATTGTGTGTGGTCAGAGTTATATTATTAAGTTCATCATTAAGAGTCTCAATCCTGAACTTTTTTTCGTGTTGGTACAGATATGATATTATGACCAGTGTAAACAGAACGAAAACACTAAAATAGTAGATAAAAAGCTTGTTTTTGAATGAGTTTTGTACCAACATCCTTTGGTAGATTTTTAAAATTCGAAGAAATATCCATAGCCTGATTTATTTTTCAGACATTCATCATATTTACCTAATTTGCTTCTTAATCTTGCAATATTAACATCGACAGTACGATCGGTAACAATTACATCACTCCCCCAGATCCTTCTGAGAATATCTTCTCTGGAAAAAACTTTGGCCTGATTCTTAAGAAGCAACAGTAATATTTCGTATTCTTTTTTGGTAAGTTCAATTTTTTTATTGTCAATTAAAACCCGTTTTCTGATATCATCAAGCTGAATCTCTCCAAACTCCATAAACTCATTTACTTTGCTTTCTGCCAGGGTTCTTTTTAAAACAGCATTAACTCTGGCTGTTAATTCATTAATAGAGAATGGTTTGGCGATATAGTCATCTGCTCCGACGCTGAAGCCTGTAAGCAGATCGTTTTCAGTGTCTTTTGCTGTCAGAAATATTATTGGTGCAGTAATTTTATGCTCTTTCCGCAACTTTTCAGCAAGTTTAAATCCTGAAATTGCACCCATCATTACATCGAGTAAAAACAAATCAAAATCATACAACGACTTTTTTAGTGCTTCTTCGGCCGAATGTGCAATTTCGGTTACAAAACCCAAACTGTTAAGGTTATACTGAAGAATTTCACAAAGATCTTCTTCATCATCAACGATCAATATTTTTTTTCCTCTAAGGTCCATTTCAGATTGTAATAGTTATTCAATTTTTTCCTTCTTATCAAGACCGGTATGTCTTATATCTGTTCCCTGCAGAGCATATATTGTAGCTTCTGCAATATTTGTGGCATGATCAGCAATTCTTTCGATATTTGTTATTACATTTTTCAATTCGACATAGCTTAAAAGCATCTCCTTCGTCTTTTCGTTCATTTTGGTTTTAGAGATACTGTTAATAAGCATTCTCTGATTCATCTCATCAATGACTGAATCGTTCTTAATAGTCCATATTGCATAATCGGTATCACTGTTAACAAACGAAAGTAGTGCCTTTTCGACCATCATTTTACCTGACAAAAGCATATTAAGTATTAATCCTGACATAGCTTTATACTCTTCAGTATTCATTAATGACCCGATTGTATACGAAATGTTCATTACCTGATCTCCGATCCGCTCCAGGTTAAGAGCCATTCTGTATATAGCTACAATTTTTCTGATATCGGAAGCTACAGGTTGATATAGTACGATGGTATTAATAAATTTATCGCTGATTGTAATCTCATATTTGTCAATATCATTTTCATTTTGCCTAATCCTATTTATCAATTCCTGCTGCTGTGATTCATTCCCTGTCATCAGTTTTTCAATCAGAGAGAGCTGGTCAAGTACCAGATCAGCCATCTCCTGGAAACTATTCATGATCTCCTGAATTGATTGTTCTTTCTTTGTATTCATTATAAAATTAATTATTTGCAAGTTAAGAATTTTCAGTGACTTAATTTTTACCCGAATTTGCCTGTCAGATAGCCTTCAGTTCGGTAATCTTTTGGATTTTTGAACATCGAATCTGTTTTTCCGTATTCAACCAGTTCACCCAGATACATAAACATTGAATTATCGCTTATTCTGGCTGCCTGTGACATGTTATGCGTAACAAGTAAAATCGTGTAGTCTTGTTTCAGATTAACCAGCAAATCTTCAATACGTGCTGTTGCAATCGGGTCGAGTGCGGAAGTAGGTTCGTCGAGCAGCAGAACGTCGGGGTTGAACGCTATTGCCCTGGCAATACAAAGACGTTGCTGTTGTCCTCCTGAAAGAAAAGTTCCCTTCTTGTACAGAGAATCTTTAACTTCGTCCCACAAGGTGACATTTATTAAGGCATTTTCCACAATTTCGTCACGCTCATCCCTTTTTAATTTTATTCCATTCAGTTTAAAACCCGCGATGACATTATCATAGATGCTCATAGTCGGGAATGGATTTGGCCTTTGAAATACCATTCCAATTTTACGTCTTAATTCAATTGTTGGCATTGCATGGATTTCTTTCCCTTTCAGGAAAATTTCACCTGATGTACGTATTGTCGGATATAGTTCATGCATTCTGTTAAAAGCTCTCAGTAGAGTGCTCTTTCCACAACCAGAGGGACCCATAATTGCTGTAATTGCCTTTTCTTCAATTTCTGTGTTTATATCATTTACAGCAGTTTTGCCTGCTTCGTATGATATTGAAAGGTTTTTAACTTTCAATACGGGATTTTCAATATTTAATAATGTTTCTGTCATCTTTTTCTTCCTGCCAACTGTTTTGCAGCTACTCTGCGTGAAAGTATGTTTAAAGATAGTACAAGCGCCATAAGAAACAAGGCAGAACTCCATACCAGGCTGACCATATTAGGATCATTATAAAATTCCCATATCAGCAAAGGTACCGCACTTGTGGGTTTTGTAATATCAAGGTTAATAAATGAACTGCCTAGCGCAGTCATCATCAGTGGTGCAGTTTCACCGATGATACGAGCCAGCGAAAGCAGTACTCCTGTCGAAAGACCACTGAATCCTGACGGTATAAGTACAAGCAGAATAACTCTGTGGTAAGGGGTACCCATAGCAAATGCGGCCTCTCTTATTTCATTAGGTATCATTTTCATGGTTTCTTCTGTTGACCTGATTATCATCGGAAGCATCATAATTGAAAGTGCTACGCTTCCTGCAAAGGCCGAAAACCCATTTGTTATATTTTTAACAATCCATAAATAAGAAATTATACCAAGTACAATCGAGGGGACTCCCTGCAGGATTTCTGCAATGCCTCTCAGAAAGCCGGAATATTTCCTGCCCTGATTTTCATAGAGGTAAATCCCAATCATAATGCCGATGGGTATAGCCATCAGTGACGCTATTGCCACAATAAGTAATGTGCCCAGTATTCCATTCGCAATACCACCGGGTATTGTTTTATTACTGGCAATAGCCGACATTGCCTGAAGTGAATCGGGTGAATTACTTATAAAAAAGTCCAAATTGATCTGACCAATCCCGCTGACAACTATTTTACTTACAATAAATAATATAGGTATAACAGTCAGGATTGACATCAATATTATAAATCCCAGGAATACTTTATTTTTCTTATTCCTGGTATCTATGTTATAGGGGGGGATCTGTATATTGCTTATTACCACGTGGTTAGATTATGCAAATTTTCTGATAATATATTTTCCAATCGCATTTACAATCCCGGTAATAGCAAACAGTATCAGGCCAATCGCTATCAGAGCACTTAATTTAAGACCCGATGCTTCGCCAAACTGATTGGCTATAATACTTGCCATTGTGTTGCCTGTATCAAATAGTCCGGATGGAACCATATTAGAGTTACCAATGAGCATTGTTACAGCCATTGTTTCCCCCAGAGCTCTGCCGAAGGCAAGGATGTAACTTGCTATGATACCCGATTGTGCATTAGGAATTATCACATTAAAAATAACTTCCATCCTTGTCGCTCCAAGTGAGTATGCCGCTTCTTTTAATTCAGAAGGGACCATGGCTATGATCTCCGTGCTCAGTGATGTTGCATAAGGTATTATCATTATAGCCAGGATGAGAGAAGATGTAAAAACTCCGAATCCCTGGTCGCTAAGGCCAAGGCTTACAATCAGCGGGCGCAGGGTATAAAATCCCCACAAACCGTAAACAATTGAAGGTATCCCTGCCAGAAGGTCAACCAGTGAACTCAAAATGTTAGAGACTTTAGTATTTCTGAAATATTCTGCAATAAATAGGGAGGTTGAAAAAGCGAGAGGTATACAAATAACCAGAGCCAGTATTGATGTTATTAGAGTTCCGGCAATAAACGGAAGCGCACCATAATTCTCCCTTCCGTCGGTCGGATCCCACACGTTGGAAAAAATGAATTTAATGCCAAATTCCTTAAATACCGGAACAGATCCTCCGACAAGGGAAAATACTATTCCGGCTGACACTATCAGAACAATAAGTGAAGCGGCAAAAAGAAGTGATTTTGTAACCCTATCGCTCATCTGAATATAAACTATTCAATAACCGGTTTCCCTTCAAAAGTGATCGACCTGATAATGGATTTTGCTGCAGATGAAACTTCTGCAGGAAGTGAAGCATAATTTACACTTTCTGCAATTGATTGTCCATCAGGACCTGTAAGCCAGTCCAGAAATTTGACAATTTCCTGTGCGGCTGCCTTAGTACGACCTCCGTAAGATTGTTCTTTATAAATTATGATCCATGTAAAACCGCTTATTGGATATGCATCAGGATCGGATGAGTTTGTAGCCATAACTCTGGTATCGGCGGGGATTTCTGTCTTTGCGGCGGAACTTACAGTTTTGATATCAGGATTTATAAAGTTTCCTGAACTGTTTTGTACCAGTGCATAATTTATTTTTTGGGCAAATGCGTATTCAGAACCTATGTACCCGATAGAACCCGGTGACTGGCTTATTGTGCCCGCAACCCCCGGGTTGCCTTTTCCTCCAATCCCGACCGGCCAGTTGAGGGATTTTCCTGTTCCTACTTTCTCATTCCAAAGAGTACTCACCTTACTCATATAATCACTAAAGATGTAAGTTGTTCCGCTGCCATCTGATCTGTAAACCACTGTGATATTCATATCAGGAAGTTCAAGTCCCTCGTTTATAGCTTTTATTTTTGGATCATTCCATTTTGTAACAGTCCCCATAAATATATTTTCAAGAAGCCCCGGTGTCATTTTAAGATTTTCTACACCTGGTAAATTGTAAGCAATAACTACAGCACCCAGACATGTGGGGATATGGACTATTTCAGCCGGCATCGCTGTAAGTTCATTATCAGACAGATAAGCATCAGTTGCCCCAAAATCGACTACTTTGTCAGTCAGGCTTCGTATGCCTCCGCCTGATCCTATGCTCCCATATGAAAGTTGAATTCCGGTATCTTCACTGTATTTTTTAAAAGCGAGGTTGTAGTATGGCATTGGAAAAGTTGCACCAGCTGCAGTAATAGAGATTTTTTTGTTACCACCCCCTGATTTGTTGCCGCTATTGTTACAGGATGCAGCAAGCACCAGAACAGCAGCGAAGATTAGTAGATTTTTCATAATTGTAATTTTGAATTGAGTCAGTTATTTATTCATTTTAAAATTTTATCTCAAAATATAAGGCCAGCGTTGATGTAAATGGCCTTGTTTTATCGCGGGGCGACCATCCCAGGTATGTTGGGGCAATTTTAACTCCTTTTGCAGGAAGGTAGTCAAATCCCCCCATTATTATTTGCCCGTCCTTCCCGTAATTCCACGGATTCGGTTCTGGTACCAATGTTTCAGACCATAGGTAATCATATCTGGTGAAAATGCTGAACGCATGAGCCAGATTCAGCGATGTGTAAACAGATACTCCTGAAAAGTCATGGTTGTTGGTCATTCCATTGTTTTTCTGGATGTTATATTCGATGCCGGCTCTGAATTTTTTGGTTGAATAACCGGTATATAATGCATAGGAAGTTTGAGCATAATTATTTTTCATTCTGTCAATATAACCTCTTAGTACAAGTCCGGTGAAAGGTTTTATTGTTAGTCCGGCAGTTGTTTTAAATGTGCTGTCTGATTGAAGTCTCTTATATCCCTCACCATTTAAAACGGAGATATCTACTGAGATAAAATCTGCCGGGGAATAATCTATTCCCATACCAAGATCAGCACTTGAACCAAAATTAAATTCATCCTGAAATGATTTTCGGATATATCGGTATCCCCATTGTTTTTCCTGAATATTGAACTGATCAGTTCCAATCATTCCGATTCTTGCTGAAAAGCCATCTTTTTTATATTGCAGGTAAGCATTTTTTATAAAAGCAGTCATCTGTAATTTACCCACACCCGGGTCGCCAACATCTATGTTAATTCTGGAAGAAATATTTTCGCTGAAAAAATACTCATAGCCAAGATATGCTCTTGTTAAGTCAAAAGCTTTGGAATTTCCGTTTTTACTAAATGAGGTATTCACGTTTGTGAAGACCAGAACCAATGGTTTACCAAAAGGTGTGAAGGAATCATTATCAGATTGTGCCTTTAAATTAAAAGTTGATGTTCCAAATAATAATACAAGAACGAATAAATAGTGTTTTTTCTGCATCCAAAATCTCGATTTGTTACATTACAAAATTGAAACAATTGGATTACAGAGATGTTAATTATTTGTTACAAATATGTTACACGAATCTTGATAAATGAGAGGCAGATCTATTTGATCTGCCTCTCTGGCAAACAACATCAGACCATTCCGGGTATGGCCTGTCATTATTTTCAATAATCAGTATTCTGAGGATCAAAATTGCACCAGCCTGCTGTCCAGTTAGTTGTCCCAAATGCCCCTCTGTATGTAACAGATGTAAAGAATGCATCAGTAAGTCTGGGGTTGGTAAAGGATGCACCTGTTAGAAGAGCTGACCCTGCTAATGGCAGGAAGTTTGGTGATGTAAGCGCAAAAGGATTTGTTAATTGAAGAAGGTCATTTGTTGCTTTTACTTCATTTCCTCTTGATGCATCAAGGTACCATGATTCAGTAGTAGCAAGATAAGTTGTTATATAATTGGTTGTTATTCCGGACATTACAGATTTTTCAATCTGAAGGATATTAGTTGTTGCCTGTGTTGGTGAATCACCTCTCTGACCGTCGATATAAAGTCCTTTAGGCCATCCGGCGAAGACAGAATTATAGATTGAGGTTCGTGTACCGCGACGGAGTTG